>JADFJZ010000164.1 GCA_022565195.1 Planctomycetota bacterium
CATGCCGTCTCGGCCGTTCCATCGTGCCAATCCCGCACCTGATGACACCCGGAAAACCATTCCGACCCGCTTCCGTGCAGCGTCAGACAGTGCCCCACTCAAATCATCAGTGTTTCGCTCGGTCACGAGCATCAGCCACGCTGCACCGAAGGCGGCGGCACTCCGAACCGCGGAATCCGCTCGATGATCGCTTGTCGCAGCATCGCCAATATCGCGTGCTGCTCGTTCCTTCCTTCACGCCGGTCAGAAAGCACGGTGCTTCCCCGTTCCGTCCGACGGAATGCTTCATCCAGTTCACGAAACGCAAACAACCCCGAATCGCTTCGTGATACTCGTTCCGCGGAATTCCGAGTCTCAGGTTGCCGTCGAATTAGACACGAAGTGCGGATTCCAGCCTGTCAGCCTTTGGATGCCCCTGTCAAAATGGCAGAACCGCTCGGATCACAGGGGTACTCGCACGTATCACGCTATTCAGGACGACTGCATCTGGGAAATCCGGGGCAATAGCGGTATGTGGGCTCTCAGGCTGGCCTCCGAGCACCCGTGAAGCCGACGTAAGTTATTGGCATAGAAGTCGAAGCGTGCCTATGATAACATAGATCATCTCCCCCAGGGTCCGTTGCGGGCAAGCGGGGAGACCGCGATGAGCGGCCCCATTCGGCGGAAATAGTGATTGACCCGACACCTCGGCTTTCCATACTTAAGGGGAACGAGGAAGTGTCAATAATACCCGCGGTGGATGGGACTGGCCTCGGCGTTTTCATGAATCCGACGCTGAATACTGGAGGTTCGTTCAGATGGTTGGCAGATTCTTTGGCCGTTGTCGGTCAGGCCGGCGAACGGCGGTCTTAGCCCTGGGCGCGATGGTTGCGGTCGCCGGCGGTCTGGGATGCGCCGACTTCCTCAACCCCTCTCTCTTGAGACTTTTCGAAACCTCCGCGGACGGGGGCAATGTTACCTTCGCAGGCGTCAATGCCCCGACCGGGCACGTGCCAATCCTCTTCAAGAACACGGCCCGGATTGCGGACAACGTGTTCCGATTCATCATCCAGGGCGACACGGTCGTCCGTCCGGAGGTTGTCGACGAGCTTCTGCGCGAGAATCCCCAACTGAGTCGCGACGAAGTTGAGAACATCCTCCAGGCCATCATCGACGACGATCCGGTCGACCTGGAGAGTCTGAACCTTCCGCCGCGCGTGCGGCTGACGCTTCTGGTGGTCAATGTCGATGGCGGGGTTCAAAGACTGGAGTATCTCGTCGGCCTGCGCATCGTTCGCCCGGAGACCGGCGGTGGACTCGGAGCCGATACGCTGCCGGTGGACCTTACGGAGAACACCAACAACACGTTCATCGTGCAGTGCGATATTGACACGATCTTTATCGAACGGATCGACGTTTTCGTGCCCGTGGTTCTCCGGCGCACCGCGTTCTTGTTTGATCCGGACGGCAGGCAAGTCGGGGAAGAATGCATCAGCTTCCAAGAGCCGGACTTTGACGACTTGGAGGCGGATGGCGTCTTTGATCCCACGCAGGGCGAATTTGGGACGCGACGCAATTATGACCCGCGCTTCTTCCCGCCGCCGCTGACCACCCTGCAATGCGGCGCGGTGGTCATTGTTGAATTGACCGGTGATTTGTTTCTGCCGTTTAGGGACGTACCGAATGAATGTGAGCCGGCCGTCAATCCGCCGGCCAACGGCCTGGTTCCGGCGTTCCTGTTCTTTGATGACGACACGATCGATAAAATACCGGGACGATACGGCGTGAAGATCAGCGTCCGCAGCTAGTCGTGGAGTCGCCTGTTTATGACGCCGAATTCTAAGTTAGGGAACAGCCCGATGAGGAAACTTCAATTCGTGATTCTGGGCCTGCTGTGGAGTCCTGTCCTGCTGAGCTGCAGCCAGGAGGCCAGTGTCTTCAGCCAGAGTTTCACAAACTTGATTTCGGGAGGCCAAGTGCCCATCGCGCCCGGCCCGAATGCCGGATACGTCGAGGTGCTGGCCATCAATAGCTCCAGTCAATCGATCGAATGGGTGGTTACGGCCGAATCCGAAGAGATCATCGTGAACCTCGACGGCGTGGGAGGCGTGCTCGGTTTCGACCCGGCGCGCACACTTGAACCGGAAACGGTCGAATTGCTCACGGACGTGGACGCGCCCACGCTGGCCATCGTGTTCTCCACGAGTCCCGTTGAATTCCCGCCGGTCGGTCCTGGCGAGTTGACCTTCGAGCACCTTCAGGACGTCGTGAATCAAATGGCTGCCAAGGATCCTGAATCCGTATTGGACCGTGACTTCATCCGCCTGGTTCGCGTGTTGCGTATCGGGCTGGGACCGAACCTGAATGTGCCTTCCGGCCAGGATGAGGGCATCATCGTCCGGCCGCCGGGCTCCGATCCGAATGACCCCTTCGGCGGAGCGGGCGCCATTTTCCCGTCCGAAGTCAACAACGCACTGTCCTATGATGTGGGCAATGACCCCGCCGACTTTGGAAACGGGGATATTCTGGTCTTCCTGGCGACGACCAGTTCGAACGCCATCGGAGGCATCGGCATCACCGTCGGCGTGCTCACCTGGGAAAGTGCCAACGGCTCAAACACGAACTACGATCGTGATACGTTCGAGATTCTGCGTGCCGTGGAAGGTCCCATCAGTCCGCCGCCGCCCAATTGACGCGTCGAAAGGACATTCAAGTGAAGAATTTCCGGCATAAGTTCCTGCTCTATGGCGCTATGGCTATGGGCTGTCTGTGCGAAACAGTGGGATGCACTCAGCTGGTGGGCAACGCACTGCGCGACGGTACCAACAGCTTCCTGAACACCGGACTCACCGCGATTCTGCTCTCCTCGCTGGACCTGGAGCAACTGCTGGGCATCACGACCCCGTAGCAGCGATCCTGAGCTATTCTCCAGCCACGCGTGACAATTCCGATTGTGCGTGGCAATAATCCCGCCTTTGAGACGTTAGTACTTCCAGCATGGGTCAGCGTGACATGGATATTGATGCCCTGATTCGCGGCGCCCAGGCGGGGCTTGCGGACTGCTTCGACGAGTTGATCGATCTCTACGCGAACCGCCTGTACGGGTATTTCTACCGCTCCAGCGGATCAGCCACGGCGGCGGAGGATCTGGTGCAGGATGTGTTTCTGCGCCTGATCCGCGCGATCAAGCGGTATGACCACCGCGAGCAGTTCGAGGCCTTCTTGTTTCGGATCGCCGGTAACCTGAATCGCGATCGAATTCGCAAGAGCCGGCGATCGAAAGAGCGCAACTTCGCCGTTGAAGAGGATGAACTGCCGGGCTTGACGACGGCTGATGCGCACACCCCCGAGCCTCTGGCCGCCCTCGAACGGGCGGAACACATTGATGCCATGCAGGCCGCGATGGCCCGCTTGCCGGCGGCCGAGCGCGAGGTCATTGTGCTGAGGCATTTTTCGGAGCTGTCCTTCGGCGAGATCGCTTCGATCATGGACACGCCGCTGGGTACGGCACTGGCCCGGGCTCACCGCGGGTTGAAGAAGTTGCGATCGATGCTGGAAGACCTTGTGAGCGACTGAATGACTGACGAACTCATGACATTTGAATTGCGGGAACTGGAACGCTGGTTCCGTTCTCATCCCCAGCCTGAGCTGGAAACTGCATCGCGTGATGTGCTCAAGACGGGTGTGCGCGAGGCCCTGAACGACAGCGGCCTGGGCGATTCGCAGGTTCACGAAGCGCCCGGCGAGCTGAGGCAGCGCCTCAAGGCGGCGGTCCGGCGGGAACTTGCCGAACAGGACGGCAGCCTCAAAGTATTCCCGATATTTTCGCTGCGGCGATTGTCACCCTGGCTTTCCAGTGCTGCCGCGCTGGTTTTTGTGGTTCTCGGCTTCGGATTGCTGGGCAGAAATGTTCAGCCGATCAGCCACGAACCGCCGACAGATTACGAGTCGCTGACCGATGGTGAACTGGCCAGTATGGGAGCGGAACTGGCCTATCTGGAATTGCAGTCTTTTGCGAAGGATTTTGTATTCTTTGGCTCTGGCGACGTCGACCGCGACTTGAGAGATGACATCGAGCGTGAGTTCCTGCCGAGTCTCTACCTTGACTTGACTGATGATTCTTACCAGGAAGGAGTATCCCAATGAACAGCAACCGCGTTCATTTGATGGCTGCGGGTGTGTTGGCGATCGTGGGGCTGATGATGTGCCCCGCCGTCCTTACGGCCCAGGGACAGGGCAAAGGCCCGCCGCCCCGTGGCGAGCGAGGCCAGCGCCGAAGTCCGGAGCGGATTCAGCAGCGCATCGACGAACTCATCGAGGAAGGTGTTCCCGAGGACGATCCGCGTATCCAGCGCTTGAAGAGGATGCTGGGCTGGATGGAGCAAGGCGGCGGACCTCCACCAGGCGGCCGCGGCGGTCCACCGGGTCGCGGGCGAGGGGGCTTCGGGGCGGACCAACGCGGCATCGAAGAAATGATGGATTTCGTCAAGCAACATCCCGAACTGCAGCAGTTGATGATGATGTCGAACGACGGTCGCGAAGCATCGCTTCAAGTCATGCAGAGAAACGTGCGGCGGTCGGCCCGGCAAATCTCCGAAATCATCACCGCAACCGAGGAAAGCAATCCCAAACTGGCAGGCGCGCTCATCGAAAGCGCCAAGATCCAGCTCACCATTCGCGAGCGAGCCCGGCAGTACCGCCGGGCCCCCGAGGATTCGTCGGAGCGAAGCGTCACGCGGAACCAGCTGGAGGATCTGGTCCGCAAACAGGTCGATATCGAGTTGGTGGTCCAGGAATTGAAACTGGTCAGCTTGCGACAGCGCCTCAGCAAACAGGAGGCCCGCCTGGCCAAGGACCACCAGAGAAAGGATAAACTGGTCGCCAAGAAGCTGGAGCGCATTCTCTCGGGCAAGCGGGAGCGCCCTCCCCGACGAGAAAGGCTGGGGCCTCCCCGTCGTCGGGGACCACCGCGCGGCTTCGACGAAGATTTCTGACTATTATTGATGTTTGATTAGATTGCTAAACCGGTGTGCCTCGGGAAACGGGTGAATCCGCCCCGTCTGAGGACTCGCGCGGGCTAAAGCCCGCGGCTCTTTGTTTCGTTCGCTGTTCAAACATCAATAGCGGGGTGAGTTTCGATTTGCTATCC
>JADFJZ010000165.1 GCA_022565195.1 Planctomycetota bacterium
AAAAAAAGAGACTCCGGTTCCGCTTCGGGTCCATCCCATTTCTAGTTGAGATTCCGAACCGCTCCATATCCTGAACCACGCCGGGGTGCCACTGGCAGCTTGTCTGCCAGTGCCGAGCGACGCACAACCTGCACAGGCGGACGAGCCGCCAGTGCCACGCCGCCACCATTTTCTCATAGATCAGGCGCCAAGTTATAAGAGTAGACGGAGGGCGTGCGCTGTACGTGTGCGCCGACCGGGTTCTTTGACAACTGCATAGATAGGGTGGATCGTCGGCGAAGAGTGTAGCGCCAAACGAACCCACGGCGCGCGCAAGCCCAACGCCGGGAAGGGCATGCCGCCGAATTCCGCGTGGGTGCCACTGGCAGCTTGCCTGCCAGTGCCGACCACCCACACCGCAAACACTCGCGGACAAGTACGCTTTTCGCATGACGCGAGCGTATCATCATCAAGCCCCAGATGGGGCGATAGAGCAGTAGCCCACGGCGCCAGCCGTGGGGCCTTGGGCCGCGCAGCACGAAGCCCCGGCAGGGGCGACAGAAGTCGAGGCAGGCCGATTGTCACGTGCGATGCCGGCCGACCGAGTCGCTCTTTCGCCCCTGCCGGGGCTGCCTGTGTCGGTTGGGCCTGCAACCCACGGCTGACGCCGTGGGCTATCGATCTTCCGCCCCTCCCGGGGCTGGTGATTGGCCACCGTTCGCGAATACCGCGGCGTGCCGGTGGATGACGGCTATGTCGCCGTTCCGCCTTCGGTCCAACTCACCGTGTCGCCCGGTTTCATGGCGACGACGCGGTTGGCCAGGTCGGGGCCGAGGTGCTGTTTGAAGGCGTCGACCGTGCCGGTCAGGACCGGGAACGTGCCGTAGTGCATCGGGATGATCGCGGCTGGATCGAAGTACTTGGCGGCGATGGCGGCGCCCTTGGGGCCCATCGTGAAATGGTCGCCGATGGGCAGCATGATGATCTTCGGGGCGTATAGTTCGTCGATCAGACTCATATCGCTGAATACATCAGTGTCGCCGGCATGGTAGACCGTGGCCAGGCCCGGCGCTTCGATCACGAATCCGCCCGGCATGCCCGCATAGACCAAGCCGTCCTTCGTCGAATAGCCGGACGAATGAAACGCCCGCGTCATCGTGAACTTGATGTCGTCGATGACCTGCGTGCCGCCCAGGTTCATGCCGCAATACTGCCCGCCCGGGCACGCCGACTCCAAAACGACGGCGAAATCGATATTGGTCACGACCTTGGGCGAATGCTGCTGCACCAGCGCGGGAACGTCCTCAGTGTGATCCGAGTGGCCGTGGGTCAGGGCGATGTAGTCGCAGCGCGGCTGAGTCTTCTCGCCGGCGGGGCAAGCGGGGTTGTTGGCCAGCCAAGGGTCGATCAGAATCACGCGCTCGTCCGGCAGGGTCAGGCGAAACGACGCATGGCCAAGAAAAGTAATCTGTCCGGAATTCATTTCAATCCTCCTTGCCCGGCTTGGTGTCGGGCTGCTCTTTCGGTTGGGTGGCCGGCGCGGGCTTGGGCGCAGCTTCCAGAAACGTGCGATCGAGAATCACTTGCTCGTATATCTTCCATTGCCCGTCGCGCTTGCGGAAGATTTGCAGAGCGTCTCTCTCATTGTCCTTGAAGTCCGGGCCCTCGACCTTTTTGAGCGTTTGCTTCACCCGCGTCACGGCGATTTCATCATCGTGGTACAGCAGCTTGAAATCGTCGAGGGAGTATTCGATTTTGTAAGTCTTGAATATCTGTCCAAACTGCGTACCGTACTTCACGATCAGTCGCGCATCCACATTCTCGATCGTGCCGGCGAGGTCCTCTTTTTGCTTGGCTTCAGTTTGTGCGACGAGCATGGCGCGAAGCTGCTTGGCGAGCTCCGCCCCGCCAGTCTCCTTGCCGGGCGCCGGGGAGGCCTCATCGGCGAAGGTCGCGCCAAAAATCACGGCCCCGCCAAGAAAAAGGGCAAGTGTGAGGAACGCGGCTGATCGGTTCATTTCTTGACCTCCGAGAATGACAACGACATACCGGACCCAATGCAGCGTGATCCGGGCAAACGCTGATTGTGGACGCAACGGCCGGATAATTCAAGCGCAGGCTGGCCTGCACTAAGGCGCGCCTGCATTAAGGCGCGTCTGTATTATGGGCACCAATTTGGAGGGCCGCTGCCGGGATACTAATCTCCATGCAAGGGGAGCCGACCATGCAGCAGGACATTCTACAGGCCATCAGGCAGACCGCCTTTGTGCCGTCGATGCCGGCCGCGGCGGTGCGGTTCATCGAGATGTGCATGCGCGAGGAGCCGGAATTCGACGACCTCGTCGACGTTCTCAGCGCGGACGCCGGCATGGCCAGCGAGATCCTGCGCCTGGCCAATTCGCCGTTCTTCGGAGTCACCCAGAGAATCTGCTCGCTCAAACAAGCTCTGACACTCCTGGGGCTGGTTAAGACGCGCAGCCTGGTCATGGGGCGCTATCTGGTGCAGCAAATCGACAAGCTGGAATGTCCTGCTTTGAACCACACCCATTTTTGGCGCCGGTCCATTACCTGCGCCACACTCGCGGCCCGGTTCAGCGAAGCCGGAGGCGAAGACGTGCGGGAAGAAGCGTTCATCTGCGGACTGCTGGCGGATATCGGCGTGGTTGTGCTGGCCGGCGCCGTCCCCGACCGCTACGAAACGATCGCTCGGGAATACGAACCGCTCCACGGCGACCGCTGGGTGGCACGCGAACTGCACCACGTGGGCATTTCCCACGCCACCGTGTCCGCTCTCATATTGCACGACTGGCAACTGCCTACCACGATCGTCGAAGCCGTGCGATGCCATCACGACAACCTACACTTATCGCCGGGCAAGCGGCGCTTCAAAAGGATCGCCTGCCTGGTCGGCGCTGCCAGTGATGCCACCGAACTGCTCCTGGAAGTGCAATCTCCAGCCAGAATTCGCGAACTCTGCTCGCTGGCTTCCGCCAAGAGCGGTCTGGCGATGGACACGCTCATCGGCGCCTTGCTCAGCATTGACGATCACCTGGCGGACCTGGCCGCCCTGCTCCACATCCGCATCGAACCATCAAAAGCCCACGACCTCATCACGCGCGATTTGGAGGCTCAGCTCGAGGCCTCCTATGAGCCGGAGCTCCTCTGAGTCCAACACACCCGAAGGGCGCCGGCCGTGATTCATGCGCAGTTTTCCGGTCATGCCTAATTTCTGGCTAACTCCATGCCGATTAACCGATTAGACTGAGCAACCACCATGGGCGCATACGTTGAATTACTCCGAATCCGACAGTGGATAAAGAACGTGGCCGTGCTGGCGGCGCTGCCGTTCGGCTGGCTCGAGTACGGGTTCGCGTGCAGCGCAGCCATGGCGCTCGCCTTCGGCGCCTTTTGTGTGGCATCCAGCGCCGTCTACTCGTTCAACGACGTCCTCGACCGCCGGGAGGATTTGCTCCATCCCGGCAAACGGAACCGCCCGGTCGCGCGCGGGGCAGTGCCGCCTTCCGCAGCGATCCTGTTCGCAGCCGTGCTCGCAGCCGGCGCGATCGCACTCAGCTTTCTCATTCCGGATCGCCGGTTCGTCGCCTGTGTCGGCGGCTATCTGCTGTTGATGCTGGCGTATTCTCTGTTCCTCAAGCACGAGCCGATCCTGGATGTCATCATCATCGCCTGCGGGTTCGTCCTTCGTACCATAGCGGGAGCGATCGCCATCAATGTCTATATTTCACCGTGGCTGGTCGTGTGTACATTCACGTTGTGCCTGTTCCTGGGATTCGGCAAACGCCGGAGCGAAATCTATGCCCTCAATAGCGCCGATGTGGCAGCACAACACCGCAAGACGCTGACACGATACAGTGCCGATCTGCTCAATCAATTGTTGAGCACGTCCGCAGGCGTGGCGTTGGTCACATTCATGCTTTACATTATGGGTACAGAAGCGCTGCCGGGCCAAACGGTCGTATTCGACAAGAGACCGCTGCTCTACACGTTTCCGTTGGTAGCCTACGGGCTTTTCCGTTACGCCATGCTGATCGAATCCGGCGAAGTCACCGGCCCGACCGACATCATCCTCAAGGACCGCATCTTGTTGGTCGTTGTAGTATTATGGATGGCCACCAGCGCCGCCATCGTGCTGCGCGATCCAATTAAGGCCATTTTGTTTGGGAACTAGATATGTCCACGGTCGCCATCATCAAGACATCGCCGAAAACCGTCCTGGAAGACTACCATCGGCTGATGAATCTGGCCGGCTATCAGGATGTGATCGCCGCCGATGCGGACACCGCGCTGAAGATCAACATCAGTTGGCACTTCTTCTACCCCGCTGCTTCGACGACGCCCTGGCAACTCGACGGCGTGATCCGTGCCATGCTCAAGGACGGCTACAAGAAGGATCTCATGCACGCCTGTCACAACCGCACCGTGGTCATTGATGCGTACCTGGGCGAGCGTGAGAACAAACACATCAACGTCGTGCAGGCCCACAATCTTCGGAATGTGCATTTGTATGAAGACGGATCAGAGTGGATTCATATTCGCGATGCCGTGGGTGATCTGGCCGACGATTTCCTATGCCTCAATGACGTGTACCCGAACGGTTTCTCAATTCCGCGCCGCTTTATTGGTGAGAATATCATTCACTTTCCCACGGTCAAGACGCACGTGTTCACAACGACGACGGGGGCAATGAAGAACGCGTTTGGCGGCCTGCTCAACGAACACCGCCACTGGACGCACCCGGTCATCCACGAAACGCTGGTTGATTTGCTCATGATCCAGCAGAAAATCCACCGCGGCGTGTTCGCCGTCATGGATGGCACGTTCGCCGGCGACGGGCCCGGCCCGCGATGCATGATCCCGTATGTCAAGAATGTCCTGCTGGCCTCCGCCGACCAAGTGGCCATCGACGCCGTAGCGGCGAAACTCATGGGCTTCGACCCGCTGCAAGACTGCAAGTTCATCCGCCTGGCCCACGAGCGCGGCCTGGGCTGTGGCGATGTTCGAGAGATCGAGTACGTCGGTGACGCCGAATTCGCGGAGATCAACTGGCACTTCGAGGGGCCTTTCAAGCAAATGACCTTCGCCGCGCGTATGCAACACAAGATCTATTGGGGCAAGCT
>JADFJZ010000166.1 GCA_022565195.1 Planctomycetota bacterium
CCAGCGGGTCGGCGTGCTCCAAGTCAAAGTTGCGGCGCACGAACTTCACCGAGCTGTCGTCCGAGTCCAGTTGCTCGATGAACTCGGCCAGCTCGGGCATATCTTCCTTCGGTGCGTGGACGATGATCCCGCCGGGAATGAGGGCCATTCGAATCGTTTGGGCCGGTGCGGAGGCGCCGCCCTTGGGCGGACGCCGGGTGCCGCCCCCAGCGGTCGGCGCGATGAACAAGCTGGTGATGGCCTCCTTCACTTCCTCCGGCTCGATGTGGGTGAGCATGAACGTCCGCTTCTCGAACTCGTCAAGATCTGGATCCATCAAGTCGATCATCTGGCGAATGTGTTTGATCTCACTTCCGGAGACGGTACCGGTGATGATCACGCCGCGCGGCGTGGGAATGAACTGCGGCCCGTCCTTATCTCAGCTTTGCCCCGCTTCGGGCCGCCGTAGACCGAATTGAGCATGCTCACGATGTTGTTCGGGTCGGCGTACTTGATCTCCACGAACTCGATGCTCCCGCCGTCCTTCTCCCGGGCCTCATCGAACAACTCGATGAGCGGCAAAATCTCATGCTCCCACTCGCGCTGCGAGCCACGGAAGAACACCCGGCTCGTGGCGTCGTCAGCGACAAACCGTGAGACGTTACTCGACTGCCGTGCCGCTCTCTTGCCTTTGGGCGACGGCGCGCCGCCGGGAATGATTATGAGCCTCAGGTAGTTCACTACTTCGCTGGGCTTGGCGTTTTCCAGTTGGGCTACGAATGTCGTGGGCTTGGGCATCTGCCCGTCAAGCTCCTTGATGAGGCTCGCAGCCGTATTCATCATGGCCGGCTCGCCTCTCAGGAACAGAACGCTGCCGATGACCTCGATGTTCAGCGTTTCGGGTCCGCGATCGCCTTTCTTGCCCGGCGGTGACAGCAGCGACAAGACCTTGGCGGCGATTTGATCGGGGTCCGCCTGCTCCACGCGCACCTGAAGGAACTTATTCTCGAACTCCTTGTCCAGGAACTCGGTGATGATGCGTTTGGCGTGGTCGATCCGCTCTTTCGGCCCGAGCAGAATCAGCGAATTATCGCGCGGGACGGCGATGATCCGTAATTCATCGTTCCCGCCTGAGGTCACGACGCGGGACGTTTCGCCCTTCTTGCTGCGGCCGGTGGTCCGAATCCTCGGCTTTCGCCCGCCGTTGACGATCTCCTCAAGGATCTCGGCCGCCGATTCCGCTTGGGCGTGTTCCAACTTGATGACCACCGGGTCAGGGAAATCCGGGTCGGCCGGCGGCCGATCGATGACCTCCAGTATCTTCTTGACTTCAGCAACTTTGTACGGCAAACCGCGGACCAGGAGCACGTCGTAGTCGTCATCCGGGATCACCAGGATCTTCTGGGCCTCGCTTGTGCTGGGATCGTTCTTGACGTTTCGGCCCCGGCTCGTCCGGCGCCCCCGGAAGTTGCCCTCGGATGCGCCGGTGATGACGTTGTCCACCAGGAGCATCAGCTTCTCGAGCGCCTTGGAAGGCTCGATGTACTCGACCGGAAGGATGATCAGTTCGGCTTCGCCCGTTAGCGTGGGGCCGATTATGTCCATGTAGTCTTGGATTTTCTCCAGGATGTCCACTCGGCCGGTGTAGTCGATGACCCCCGTGCCTTCCACCGTCGTCATGAGCACCCATTCGCCGAACATGTTGGAGACTTGCTCGTTGAACACGCGCATGTCCGCGGCGGATTCAGGCGAGAAGAAGACGCGGACAATGTCCGACGGCATGAGCTTACCCTGGGCCACTTCCAGTTCGACGGCTTCGATGCTGGTGAACAGGCGGCTGGGCGGCAGCTTGAAACGCAGCTCCTTGAACGCGTCCAGTTCCAGGCGGAACTCATCGGCGTTGTAGTACAGATACAGCGGCGGCAGGACCTCGTAAAACAGCAGGTCGTTGATCTGGTGCAGCGTGGTGCGGAAGTCGGTCAGTTCGGCGCTGATGTAGGTGATCTGGCTGTCTTCCGGCCGGGCGCCGACGAGCTTCACCGGCAGGCCCAGCACGGGCAGACCGGTCTTGCGTGCGAACATTTCCACCAATTCGATATAGCTGCCGTTGCGCAGGCCGAACGAATAGTAGCGCTGATCGAAAGGCTGTCGGTAGTTGTCTTCCGGCTCGGTGGGCGGTTCCGCGCCCGGCGGGGTGTACATCTTCCGAGGCCGCGCGATGGGCGGGCGCTTGGGAGCGTCCTCTTCCTTCACTTCTTCCTTTTTGCCTTTCGGTTCTTCCCGTTTGGGCGGCGGGGTCGGCCGGCGAACGGGTCGCTTGGGCCGGGCCGTGGTCGGCGGCTTGGTGCCCTTCTTCTTGTCGAGTCCCTGCTCCTTCTTTATCTGCTCTCTCTTTTCCATCATCTTGAGCAGATGCTCTTTCATTTTGTTGAGGATCTCGTCGCGGCGCTTTCTTTCCTCGGGCGTCAATTCGCTGATCGGACGGTTGATGAGCTCGCGCTCCTCTTCGGTCAGCCCGTCATCGATCTCGAGCGGCTCCTGGAAGACAAACCCCTCGGCAGAGCGAGGTGCGAACGTCGAGACCGCCAAGAGCGCCCCCGCGCCGAGAATCAACAGGGCGATCACGCCACACCGCCGGCCGCGCGTTTGCGATTCGACGCCCGGGCTAATTTGATGACTTCGATAACTCATTGGATGACTCCTGTGCTGCTTGCTTGTCGGCTTGGGCCTGCAGCTTGATTTCATTGGCGGGCGCCGGCGGGCCGACCTGCTCGGCCTCGTGCGCGTCCTGCCAGGCCCACAGAAGCTGTCGAAACTCGCCGAATTCCTTGATCAACTCGTCCAGCGGTCGGCTCTGCGAAAACGATTCACCGTATTGATAGGCCCACAGGTTGCTCGGTTGGCCCTCTTGTGTTTCCTCTGCTTCCCCTTCTTCCCCTTCTTCACGCTCTCCCTCTTCTTCTCCATCTTCTGTTTTACTCACAACGAGCCCAAGCCGATGCACCAACTCCAGCGTTCCGCCGTCGAATTCTTCGCCGACATTGAAGTACGTGGGCGGCTCCTCCGGCACGGGGCGCGAACCTCTACGCCGGCTTGGCCTTGCGGCCTTTTTCACAACCAGGACCGAGTCGTTCATAAAGCCCCGAACGATCTTGTTATCGCGCTCAGGATCGCCGGTATTCACTGGCTCCTTATCACGCCCCGGTGGTGGTAGTGCGGTGTCCGCGATGGGAGGCTCCACCTCCGGCCTGACGGGGTCGAACGGTCGCCAGTTCTGGAAGATGTCGTACGCGGCCATGGTGGGCGCGCCCAAGCGACCCATCTTTTGTTTGCCATCCTCATCCGGCGGCGTTTTGGGCTTGGCGCCGGCCGCCAGCTTATCCCATTTCTTCTTGTGCGGGATGATGAGCGTTTGGATCTTGATCGTCGCGCCGACCTTGCTGCTGTACAGCCTCTTGTCCGGCCTGAGATCGACGCTGCTGACGTACAGCAAATCATCCAGACGGTAGAGGTCGAGCAGGAATTGCATGATGTCCTTCAAGTCGCCCCGGCCTTCCACGGTGAAGGTCACGAGGTCGATCTTTTTCTTTCGCCCTCTGCCGCCGCCTTTGGTCAGGGCGGGCGGCTTCTCACCGCCAACCGTCAGATTCGAGTCGGCCAATACCGCCTTGGTCCGCCGGCGGATGTACTCCTTGGTGAGATCCCCCACGCTGCGGGCCACGGACTCTTCATCCCCGCCCTCCTCCGCAATCATGTCGCGGAGTCGGCGATAGTGCATCACGTAGCGCTCGGCGGCTTCTTTCTCTTTGACTTTGTCGTCATACTTTTCTTGCAAGGCGGCCAACTCGCCGCCGAGATCGCCCAATGGAGAGTCGGCCAGCTTCGTGCCCGCCCAGGCGAGCGCGCCCACCGCCATTACGGGAATGGCAAACTTCGCTATGGTTCGTTCACGCGTCGTCATGCTCGGTGCCACCATGCCGGAACTGAAGCCGGCGCCGTCTAGCCTTTCTTCTTGCCCTTCTTGTTTTGGTTCTGCAAGTCAGCGATTCGCGCCGACTTCACGAACATCTTCGTATTCGTTGGATAATCTTCGTCGCGGCCCTCGTATTCGATTCGATTCGTTGTGGCATTGAAGACGCGAACCCTCTCGTCCTTTCGCTGGCCTGGGCGAGTCATGTTGTTCAAGTCCGCTTCGAGGTCTTCGACGATCAGCGAATCCTTCGCGAAGATCCGAAAGCTGATCTCACCCCTGGAGGCCAGCAGGTCCATACCGTCGATAAAGGCCATCTCCGTGTCCGGGAACACCTCGGCCAGCAGCTTGAGTTCGTCCGGCCAGACCACTTGTGCCGCCTGCCACTGCTCGACTTGCTCGACAATGCTGCGCACCTCGTTGTAGGTCTTGAGTTCGCGATCCAGCCGGGTGATCTGTCTCTTGAGATCCTTGATTTTGTTTTGCTTCGGCATCACCAGGACGGCATAGCCCAGCGTCACGATCAAAAGGACGCCGGCCACGATGGCGCCGGCCAGCGGCATCTGCCGGCGGCGGCGTTCGGCCACGCCGATGGGCTTTTTCGGCGCCAGGAAATTGAACTGCAGCTTGTCTTCCGAAGCGTGTCCGATACCCAGGCCCACCGCCGCCGCAAAAGCGCGGGCGTGCCCGCCCTGATGACGCTGCGGATTCAAAATCGGATCAGGGTTGTACGCCTCCGCAGCCACGCCGAACCGTTTGGATATCTTGGCTGCCAGGGCGTCGTCGAAGCCGGAACTGCCGCCCACGATGATGCGATTGAAGCGGGCGCCCGGATCGGTGCTGCGATAGGCTTCCGCCGACCGCGTGATCTCGACCATGAGTTCGTTGAGGATTCGATCCTCGGCGGACGGCTTCACTGGCCTCTCTGTGGCGGGCGCCTCTACCTCGGGCAGAAAATCGATCTCGACGGCCTCTTCACTCGCCGCTTGTTCCTCGTCGGCGGGCGTTTCTTCCGGCAAGGAGTCCGGAGCGTCATCCAAATCGCCATCGACAACGTCGTCGGGCTGCTCGTCGAGCGCTACAGAGGCCGCCCGCGAGAAAACCAGCACGCCGTCGCGAATG
>JADFJZ010000167.1 GCA_022565195.1 Planctomycetota bacterium
GCCGACCGACACATCACTGGAGGCCCGGGCCAACTTCAGAGCGCCGAGCGGAATCGTAACACTGCCGACGGCGCCCGATGAATCGACCTCGCCGTTCGCGTCCGCGATAAAGGCTTGAACCAGCAAACCAGCTCGCGAGACGAGTTGGCTGTCGGCGTCCAGCGTAAACGCCCCGTCGCGCGTATAGAGCTGAGCGCCATCCGCGTCTTCCAGTACGAAAAAGCCCTGTCCCTGGATGGCCAGGTCGCTGTTCGAGCCGGTCGGTGCGATCGACCCCTGCACGAAACTCCGCTGAATCGCGCCGACGGCCGACCCCAGGCCGACTTGCACTGGATTGGTCCCGCCCAGCACGTCGCCCGGAGCGGTCGCGCCGCGAAGCGTCAGCGCAAACTGCGATTCGAGGTCCACTCGATTCGATTTGAAGGCCGTCGTGTTCACGTTGGCGATGTTGTCACCGATCGTTTCCAGCATCACTTGGCTGGTCTGCAAACCGGTAACAGCCGTATTCATTGCCGATGTCAATCCCATGAAGATTCTCCCTATGTTGCAAACGTCCGGTTTCTTTGCGAACCGCGCGATTTCCCAACGCAGTCGTCCGCGATCCCGCTTCGCACCGTCCCTGTCCTCAACGCGCTACTCGCTACTCGCTACTGACTACTTTCCTACCTCACGCCGCGCTACGCCGCTCCTTAACGCTGGCCAACGGCACCAGCCGCCCGGTATCGAGTTCGAGCATCAGCGTCCCCGAATCGGACCGCAGGCCCGTCACGATCCCTTCAACCTCCAGCAGCTCGCCGTCTTCGATAATCTCAGCAGTCACCATTTGTCCGACCAATCCGTTGGCCAAGTGTTCGAGCGACGTCACGGTCAGTAGGTTGCTCAGCGGCATCTCCGCGCCGCCATCGAGCATCAGGATCGCTGCGCCCTGGGCGTCAAAACGCACGCCGGCCACCACGCCGGTGGCAAAGCCCGCAGCCTCGTTGCCCTCGACGAACTGGCCCAGCAACGTCGTCGCCGAGCCGAAACGCTGCTGATCAATCAGCGACCGCAGACTCGTGCTCATTTCGTTGTTCATTTCGATGTCGCGAATGAGCGAAATCTGCTCGAGCAGTTTCTGGTTGTCCGTCGGGTTCAAGGGATCCTGATTCAGCAGGTCCGTGATGATCAATTTGAAAAACTCTGCCGAACCGAGAGCGCTGAAATCGCCGCTTTGAGCCTGAACGGGCGCACTGCCGGGCAGCGACTGCGCCAAAGATGCAACTTCCATGATTGTTCTCCATTCTGTGTGATCCGCGGGCTCCGCCCTTGTGAACAGAAACGCTCAGCGTCTCTATGCCTTGATATCCAATCGACGTTTCGCGCCGTCAGCGGGCGCGCCCTCTTCTTCCGCCTGCACTTCTTCGCTTTCAATTCGTTCACTCTCCTCGTTTCCTTCCGCGGCGGGCCGGGCATCGGGGTCCGACGACGAGTCCTCAAGGCCGCCGTGGGCATCGAGGTGTTTCCCGAAATCGTCAGACTCGCTCGCCGACTCGCTCAACACCACTTCGTAGCGCTCCACCGAGATGCCCTGCTCCGCGAGTGCGTTTGAAAGCGCAGCCGAATTGTTTTTGAGCAGCGCGCTGACTTCCGGACGCTCCGCCTCGAACCGGATCCGCAGGGTGTTGTTCTCCATCCGCATCTCGATGGTCAGTTTGCCCAATTCCGGAGGACTAAGCTGCAACCGCACGCGTGAGTGCCGCTCGCCCCGGTTGTCCAGAACCACGCGCTGCACGTCGTTGAGCGTCTGCTGTCGGATCTCCCTACCCAGGGGTTCCGCGCCCTTCGCTTTCGACGCCGAGTCCGTCCGCGGCTGGGTCTCGATCGGTTTCTTCATGTCGCGCGCATCCAGATCGCTTTCCTGCCGCGATTGGCTCTGCGAGCCAGGCTCGCGGGACCGCTGCACAATGGACTGCCGGGCCTGTAACTGCACAGGTCGGCCTGTGCGTTCGCTGCTGGGCGTGTTTCGGTTGCTCGCCGGCGCGTTCGCGCGCCGCACGGAGGAGCGCGCGGCAGTCTCTGCCAGCGCCGCTGCCAAAGCGCGTGCGTCGGCACCGCCGGAGGCTTTCGCGTGTGCGCCGAGAGCCTCCGCAATCTTCTGGCTGGACTGGCTTCTTTCCGAGTCGACAGGCTCGACGCTGCCCCGAGGCGCTCTGCCGCCCGCATCCGCGCTGCGCCCAGACAGCCCGCGCGAATTCGCAAAGTTTTCATCGGAGGACGAACCCGCAACGACTTCGCCTGGCGGCCCATTGCCCGCCGCGCTCAAAGGACGGTAGAGGTGACCCAGCTCACCCTTGCCCAGCTCGCCGCGCCGAATCGCCACGGCGCTCGCCTGCGACGGATCCTGCCGGGAGGATGTTCGGCGCTCACTGGAGCGCTGCTGTTCATCAGGAACGCGAAGATCGTCTTCGGTGATCCGCTGATTCGCCGCTGCGCGGCGGTTGGCCTCCGCGACTTGTCGCGTGAAATCATCAGCATACGCTTCCGGATCGCGCAGGCCGGCGACCTGCCTCAGCAGGTTCTCAAAATCTTGGCCGACGGCGTCGGTGTCTTCGCGCTCGAGAGCGCGGGCCGGCTGATCGGGTGCGCTCGCCACAGGGGCGCGCGAAGTGCCGGCTCGGGCGCTCCGCTGCACCGCGTCGGGCTTCACCAGGTTGGCGGCTATTCCAATTGAAGACATCATGGATTCATGTTCCAATCAAGTCTGATTCTCAGGAGCGTCCACCGGTTGCGTGAGCATTGCACTTAGGACTTTGTCCCGCCACCGCGTCTGTTCCGGCGTCTTGCAAGCCTCCAAAATGCCCTTGCGTTTGCGGTCGGGCAGAGTCAGCAGAATCTTGACTGCATCGGCTTGTGGCAAGTTCGCCAGAAAGTCGCGGGCCTTCTTGGGGGCCAGGCCGCCGATCGTTTTGATGGTCGCCTGGCGCGAGGCGTTCTCCTCATTCTCGCGCTGCTTATTCACTTGCTCATTCTGCCGGATGACGCGCTGGTCGTGCGCTTCCTGATCCCTCTGCAGCTTCACCATGCGCCGATCGACGAGCAGGTTGAGGTTTCGAAGGTCGGCCAGCGCGCGTTCGCGTTGAAGTCGGTCCATTTCGTCTCGCTTCATTGCCTGTTCAATCAAGTCTTCCGAAGATTCAGCCTGACCGTGCGCCCCGGGCGTCGCGTCTGCCCCATCCGCCACGGCTTCGGACGCCACCGGCGGGCCGCCACGAATGATCGCCGAGATTTGCTCGATCTTGGCCCGATCGAGCCTGCCCGTCTGATACGCATAGCCGACAACACCAAGCAGAATGAGCAAATGAATCAAGGCAAACAGCGCCAGCGCTGAGTAGGCCGTGCCGAGTCCGGCGAACAATCTTTTCATGATTCTCTTCAACATGTGTCGCTACTCTGCATTCTCGCTCTGTCGGCGGACGAACCGGTTGACTGCCATTTCGTCGGCTTCGATCGTTTCGAGTCGTTCCTGGCCGCGGTTGTGCGCTTGCAGTCGCTTGTCGCGCAAAGTCTCAATGACCTTGTATTCTTTGGAGGCTTCAGCAAGAACGGTGCGATCCGCGGTCAATTGTTTCTCCAGATTGCGCATCCGAAACTCCGTCTCCAGAACCCCGCGCTGCAAATGCGAGATCCAGAATCGCTGCTTGGACATATCAGAAGTGTCCAAGTGTGCGTGTACCGCATTCTCACGCGCTTTGCGGATCTCGGAGGCAATTTGCTCGTTGAGGGTCATCAAGTGATCCTGCAGCTTGCTCATTTCCCTCACGCGCTGGGCGACGGCACGCTTGTTTTCGTCCTCCTTTTGCTTACGCAACTTCATGACGGCCTCCAATCGAAAGTTAAAACGCTTGGCCACGTCGATTCACGCACTCCATCAGCCGGCCGCCGCGCCGCGTGCCGAATGGGCCATCAATTTGTGTTCGGTTTCCGCGATGCTCCGCGACAATTGCTGCAGCGCTTGGCGGGTCTGCTCAAAGCTGAACTGCTCGTCCATGGCCTGCTGCATAAACTGGTCGATTTGCGGTTTGCTCTGGATGGCCAGGTCAAACTGCGGGTTGCTGCCCGCGGCGTAGGCGCCGATGTTGACCAGATCCTCAATCTCGAACCAGGTGCCCAATACGCGCCGAACACGCTGGGCGGCCTCACGATGCGCTTCGTCAACGACGTCCACCATCAGCCGGCTGATGCTGTTGAGCGTGTCAACGGCGGGGTAGTGCCCTTTGCCCGCCAGCGACCGCGACAACCACACGTGCCCGTCGAGAATGCCGCGCACCGCATCCGAAATCGGCTCGTTGATGTCGTCGCCCTCGACGAGGACGGAGTAGAACCCCGTAATACTGCCGCGCTCGCTCCTGCCGGCGCGCTCGAGCAGTTGCGGCAGCAGGCTGAACACGCTGGGCGTGTAGCCCTTCGACGCGGGCGGTTCGCCCGCCGCCAATCCGATCTGGCGCTGGGCCATCGCCAGCCGGGTCAGCGAATCCACCAGCAGCAACACATGCTTGCCCTGGTCCCGAAAATACTCCGCAATCGCGGTGGCCACGAACGACGCCCGCACGCGCATGATCGGCGATTCGTCCGACGTGCTCACCACCATGACCGTCCGGGCCATGCCCTCCGGCCCCAGATCTTTTTCGATAAAGTCCTTCACTTCACGCCCACGCTCGCCCACCAAAGCCACGACCGTCACGTCGGCGGAGGTATACCGCGAGATCATGCCCAAGAGCACGCTCTTGCCGACGCCCGTGCTGGAGAAAATGCCCAGGCGTTGACCGATCCCCACGGTGAGCAGCCCGTCGATCACGCGGACGCCGGTGGACAACGGTTCATCGATACGCTGCCGCGAGAACGGTGCGGGCGCATCGTTATAGACTGGATAGTATTGTTCCGCGTGGATTCGAGGGCCTTGATCGATGGGCCGGCCCAGCCCATCGACGACCCGGCCGAGCAGGGACTCGCCGACCGGCACACAATGCATCGTCGGCTCGCTCCACACGCGATACCCTTCCGCCGCGCCGCCGGCGTCC
>JADFJZ010000168.1 GCA_022565195.1 Planctomycetota bacterium
CTCGAAGACGCCTGGGAGCTGGTCTTTCTGGATCCGCCCTATGATTTGGCCAGAAGTTTCGAAAGCGACACCCCAATTTGGCGACTCATCGACAGGCTTTCTTCCGAAGCAGTCCTGAAGCCCCACGCCACGGTGGTGCTCCGCCATCCCAAGAAAACCGACTGTACGGCATCTACCTTCGAACAACTGCAGCTCGCAGACCAGCGGAGTTACGGGGAGATGACCATTTCTGTCCTTGAATTCAGCTCTGTCGAGTGAAATACGTGAGGCCGGTGTTGCCGTTTCGCGCGGTCGGAGTTTATCCTGTTGCGCATGAAGGCTCGAAAGACAAGCAAGGACGCGGCGGAATCGATCATCCGCCAATTGACTGCCGCCGGTTTCGAGGCGTTGTTCGCCGGGGGCTGTGTGCGCGACCTATTACTGGGCCTGCACCCCAAGGACTACGACATCGCAACAAACGCTACGCCCCAGCAGGTTTGCGCGATCTACCCCAGAGCACAGGTGGTCGGCGCCCATTTCGGAGTGGTCATCGTTCGCGAGTTCGGGCATTTCGTGGAAGTTGCGACTTTTCGAACGGAGGGCGCCTACACCGACGGCCGTCATCCGGATTCCGTCGAATTCGCAACGGCTGAAGAAGATGCCATGCGTCGCGACTTCACGATCAACGGCATGTTCTTTGACGTACTCAAGGACTCGGTCATCGACCACGTCGGCGGGCAGGAAGATCTGCGGGGCCGCATCATCCAGGCCATCGGGAATCCCGAGCGACGCTTTGATGAGGATCACCTGCGCATGCTGCGCGCGGTTCGTTTTGCGGCACGGCTGGGATTCGAAATCGAGCAGGAGACCTTCGAAGCAATCTACAATCGTGCGGACAAGATTCGACGGGTCAGTGCGGAGCGGATTCGTGAGGAACTGGAGAAGATCCTGACCGATCGCAACCGCGCGGACGGCTTTGACATGCTCCGTTCAACCGGTCTGCTGCCACATCTTTGGCAGAAGTCACAATGGAGCACCGAACTCGCTGAGAAGAGCAAGCGAGCGCTCGCCGCTCTTCCTGAGAAGGCAGGATTCTCCCTGGCCTTCGCGACGATGCTATATCATCTTGCCGCGAAGAGCGCCAAAGGCGCTTGCCGCCATTTGACTTGCAGCAACAAAGTTCGGACGGAGGTTCAGTGGTTGATCAACAGCCTGGGCGCGCTCACCGGCGACGGCGTCAAGACGTTGGCCGATCTCAAGCTGCTGATGGCCGGGCCATGCTTCGAGGATCTGTGCTCGTTGCTTCGGGCATCCTTGATCGCAGAAAATCAACCGCTCGAGCAGTACGAGAGACTTTGCCACGATTCGGCAGCCATTGCTCCGGACGATGTTACTCCCACCCCGCTGATTAACGGCGATGACTTGATCCGGATGGGTGTGGAGCAGGGACCCGTTTTCAAGCGGGTCCTTGACGAGATCTATTACCGCCAACTCAATCTGGAATTGACCAGCCGGGAAGATGCCCTGGCGTGGGCACGCAGGCTCGCCGAGGCAAGCAGCCCCTGATCGGCGATCCCCCCCGTGTCCTGTGAGTATTTCGAATGATGCACCGAGGGTCGCGAAGCTCCAGCCTTTGGGCAACCGCAAAACGGGATTTGTGAAGCCGCGGCCGAACGCTGTGCGGCAAATTGCAGTAAGAAACGCACGTGCGCCTCGACTCACTTCGCCGGAGGAAAACTTTTCAATTCGATCCTTGCCTGTGAGCTTAGTGTGGGCTAGGATCGCGCGCGAATCTCGCAACCGCCATGGAAGGAGGTTGATCATGGCCATCGGAATCACTTTCGATAAGGGAAAGGCCGAGTACTTTGTTGACCGACTGAACCGGGGCGCCGCCATCGAGCGCGTCGAGACGACGGAGGACATGCTGGCCTTGATCGGCGCCTGTCGATACGTGGTGGCCACGCGCACTCCAACAGTTCACCCGGGCACGCGCAGAACAGATCTGCCGATCGATCGCCGTCGTGCTGTTCGCGAGTCCCTCGCGAGCGACATCGGCGCGGCCGTCGAGTGGCTCACCGAGGCGACGCGAATGGTGATCGAAGGCGAATATGATGCCCGCTTTGAAGCGCGGCACTATGCAGTGGCGGAGGCGGTTGAAGACGGGGAACACCACTGGAAGGTGGTCGTCACGCGGGGCCAAAGAGACCGGCGTGACGTCGAGCCGAACTGGGTCCGGGAGGTGGCGTCGGATTGCGGTTATGCCGCCCGAGTCGGGTAAGCGATCGCCCGCGGCATTGCCGGCCGCGTCAACGGCCTCCCAGCGCATGAATGGTGTCGTAGATCGTCCCGATTCGAGTGATGCGCAGGCCAAAGTTCTCGCCGACCTTGACAGCGTGCCCCAAGCCGATCTGCCGGTCTGAGGCGATCAATTCCAGTTCGGCATCAAACTTCTTGTCGAACTCGATCACGGAACCGATGTTGAGTGCCAGGACGTCGTCCATCTCCATGGTACGGTGGGCAAGCTGAACGATTACCGGTACCTCTAATTGCAGAATGCGCCGCAGTTCCACCGGCAGGTTCTCGGGCAAGGGCGTCGTCGGGCCAGGGATCGCACTTGCCGGCGGCGCCGCCGCGGGCGCTGGATCGGGCGCGGGCTCGCCGGACACTTCGGTGGCCAGTAGTTCGGCCTCTGCCAGTAGAGCATCGACTTCGCTCTGTTCCAGATTGCTCATGTCCTTCGTACTCGCATATTCGCGGTGCCAGTGGGGACCGAAAGAGACACCCTATACATCGGCAACAAGCTGTGACGCCCTAAAGAAGGCCGAAAAGGCGTCGATGCTGGAGAGCGAGCGGAGAGATCGAATGATGAGACTTGGCGGCGCTATTCGAAGCGCCGGACGCACACGCAGGCGTTGTGCCCGCCGAATCCGAAGGAATTGCTCAAAGCGACATCGATCTTCATGTCCTTGGCCTGGTTGGGGACGTAATCCAGATCGCACCGGGGATCAGGATTGTCGAGGTTGATCGTCGGCGGAGCGATGTTGTGGTTGATGGCCATCACGACGGCCACCATCTCCACACCGCCGCTGGCGCCCAGGAGATGCCCAATAGCGCTTTTCGTGCTGCTCACGCTCAGCTTGAACGCGTGATCGCCAAAGAGCCGCTTGATCGCGACGGTCTCGGCAATGTCACCCAGCGGCGTGCCCGTTCCGTGTGCATTGATGTAATGCACGTCTTGCGGGTTCAGCTTGGCATGACGCAAGGCTTTTTTCATGGCGTCAAAGGCTCCCTGCCCGTTCTCGTCCGGCTGGGTGATGTGCCCGGCGTCGCCGCTGGCGCCCACGCCGGACAATTCAGCATAGATCTTCGCCCCGCGTTTCTTGGCGTGTTCCAGCTCTTCGACGATCAGCATTCCCGCGCCTTCACCCATGACGAAACCATCGCGATCCCGATCGAACGGGCGACTGGCTCGTTGGGGCTCGTCGTTCCGAAGCGACAAGGCTTTCATCGCGGCAAACGCTGCGATTCCCAGCGGCGTGACCGCCGCTTCTGCCCCGCCCGTAAAGATGATATCCGCCTCGTCGCGCTGGATGGCGGTCAGGGCGTCTCCCATAGCGTGGGACGCCGACGCGCACGCCGTCACCACGGTCGTGCATGGACCCTGAGCGTTGAACATGATCGAGATGTTGCCGCCGCCCGCATTGGCCATCAGCTTGGGAATCGTGAAAGCGGATACTTTGCTCGGGCCTTTGTTCAACAGCCGCTTGTGCTGCTGCTCGATCTCCAGGAGCCCGCCGATGCCGGAACCCACGATCACGCCTACGCGCGAGGGATCCTCTTTGTCCAGATCAAGCCCGCTGTCCTTGTGACAATTGCACGCCGCCCCAATGGCCAGTTGGGCGAAGCGATCGAGACGCTTAATCTCGCGACGATCAATATAGTCTTCAGCTCGAAAATCGCCGCATTCGCCGCCGAAATGGACCTCGTAGTCCGATGAATCAAACGAAGTGATCGGTCCAATACCGCTCTCACCATTGATCAGGCGATCCCAGAACGGATCCACACTCTCGCCCAGCGAGGTGATAATGCCCATTCCCGTGATCACGACACGTCGATCGGACATGGCCAACTCCACTAGCTCTTGCTGGCGACGGACATGATGAACTCGACGGCAGCGCCGACGGTCTGAATCTTTTCGGCTTCCTCGTCGGGGATGCTCATGTCGAATTCATCTTCAAATTCCATGACCAACTCGACGGTGTCCAGGGAGTCGGCGTTGAGGTCGTTGACGAACGAGGTCTCTTTCTTGATCTCGCTCTTGTCCACGCCCATTTGCTCGCTGACAATACCCGCCACTTTGTCGAAGACTTGCTCTTCCGTATGCACGTCGTTATCCTCCTGAACCTCAACCAGTTCTTATGCGAATCAAATGCTACCAAAAGGTACGGTACTATACTGACTGCGGCCGAGACTGACAACCGCGAATTCCGCCACCACATCCGGACGGGCCGCTTGAGAAACCGGCCCGCCATGATCCGTTTGGCCCAGTTCGCGCGCCTGTGGGACCGCGCTCACATCAGGAGTCCACCGTCCACCACGATCACCTGCCCCGTCACGTAACTTGCCTGTTCAGAAGCCAGGAACGTGACCACGGAGGCGATTTCCGGGGGTTCACCGAATCGGCCCAGCGGAATCAACTGTTTGGCGCCGTCCTTGACTTTATCCGGCAAGACATCGGTCATGGCGGTGCAGATAAAACCCGGCGCGACCGCATTGCAAGTGACCTTGCGTTTGCCCAGTTCCTTGGCTACAGACTTCGTGAACCCGATCAAGCCGGCTTTGCTGGCCGCATAGTTGGCTTGGCCCGCGTTGCCCATCAAGCCGCTGACACTCGACACATTGATGATCCGCCCGTACCGCGCCCGAACCATGTGCCGGCACACCGCCCGGGTCATACAGAAAGCCGACCTAAGATTGCAGGCCAGAACATCGTCGAACTGATCGTCATCCATGCTCATAATCAGCCCGTCTTTCGTGATTCCGGCATTGTTGACCACAATATCGATGCGGCT
>JADFJZ010000169.1 GCA_022565195.1 Planctomycetota bacterium
TCGCCCTCCCGGATGATACCGCTTTCGGCACAGTTTCGACAGGTGCGTGCGCGGGGTGGGGTGAGTCCTTTTCCGCTGCGTTGTTCTCTGTCCGCGTGTCGATTTCCGCCCCGGAGGGGCAGGATGAAAATAGCCCAGCCATTTATGGCTGGGGACTTGTACGCGGCTTGAGTCCTTTAGTCCCATAGCGACGACTGAAGCAAAGTCGTCGAACTATGCCGAGCATCAGCGTCTCAGCCGTGCCTACGGCACTGCATCCGTACTGTGAGCCCACACACCCCAGCGATGAATCGCTGGGCTATTTTCGGGTGTCCCTCCGGGACAGGGAGATACCAAGCAAGTGCAATTTGCAGAATTTGGCGGTTTGGAGATTTTGCGTTCCAGGGGTTGGAAGCGCTTCCGACTGCCGAATCCGCTTGCTTCATAGCGCGCCTGGGAAGTTATGGGGATGGGCTGAGCGTGTGGGGTCGGGCTGCGGCCTGAGGCGGAGCAATGAAGAGTGAGGCGTGAAGCGTGAAGAGTGAGGAGCCGGAACAGGAGAAAGCGCAATGGCCAAACGAACCCACCGTTCGCGCAAGCGCAAAGCCGCGATTATGAAGCGTTGTATTGGGGTGGGCAACCCGCACGTTGTGGGCCGGTCAGACGCCTGGCGCACCGACTGCGAGGTCGATGATCAGCGGCAAGTGGTCCGAGCCGATGTTCGGGCCGAGGCGGCAGTCGAGGACGGTGATGCCTTCGCCGACCAGGCAGTGGTCGATCGGAATACGCATCAGGCTTGGCAAACTCGCAGGCCAACTAGGCAGGATTCCGAAACCGCGGCGCGTGTTGGTCAGACCGAGTTCGTCGCACAGGCGGCGGTGCGAAGGCGCCCACATCGTCGTGTTCAAGTCGCCCACGATGATGAGCGGCTCCGAGCGAGTCTTCGCGAAGGCGGCCATCCGCGTCAAATGCTCGTCGCGAGCCGACTGCGCGGCTACGGACATCGGCGGCATGGTGTGGGCGGCGACGAATTGGAGTGTGACATCATGCACCCGGATCTGGAACGTCACGCTCGGCACTTGCGAACTGCCGAAGCGACGAACGGCTGCCTCGTACAAAGGCGTGCGGCTCAAGACGAGGATGCCGAAGTCGTCCTCGCGCTGCGCGCCGTCGCGGTAGGGATAGTCGTCCGCCAGCACCGTCAGGGCTTCGATCCAGCGGGCGTTAATCTCATGAAGCGCCAGCAAGTCGGGTTGCTCACGGGCGATCAAGTCGAGCAGCGGCGCGTGCTGCTCGTTGCTGGAGAGGACGTTTGCATGAAGGATGCGCAAACGTCCGGAAGCCGAGCCGTTCATTGTGCGGGCACCGTCGTTCGGTGGAGTAAACCACAGCGGCGCCAGCGCAGAACCCGAAACGATCAGCGCCGCGCCGGCGACGATCACCGCCCGACGGCGCCGGAGCGTCACGAGCAACAGCAAGATTGCGATGGACGCAATGAAGTACTGGACTTGGAAGTGACAAAGCAACTCGAAGGGATAGGAATCGGCGATGGCGCGCACCGCTGACATCAGCAGCACGGCGAGCGGTGCGAGCCACGCGCACGCCGTGGCGGCTTTGGATGATCGAGGCCGGTTCGGGGCGTCGGTGTCATTTGCGGGCAGGGGCTCTGCTGCGCGTTTCTCGCCGTCGTTCGTGTGGGTGTGCATGTGGTGTGCGTACTCGTCAATCGGTGATGCGGGTGAAGCGATCGCCCGCTTTGACGTGGCGGCCGTTGGCGAAGTCGGGCCAGGTCATGAGCTTGCCGCCCGCAGGTTTGATCTCCAGGAGTTCCAGCATGCCGTCGCCGGTGGCCACCAAAAGTCGCGAATCGAGTTGTCCCGGCGGGAGCCCCTCGGTGTGTCTCTCTGCCAAGCGGGCTCGGGCGAGCACCACGTCTTCGTTGCGGGTGGAGTCACTGCTGCTGAACCGGCAGCGCGCCCCAGGCCAGTCCCACATGCCGCAAACGAAGTGGGCCAGCTCGGCAGCCGGTCGCGCGAAGTCGATGAAGCCGTCTTCCTTGCGGAGCTTCGGCGCTCGGGTCGCGGCGGCGTCATCCTGCGGTTCGCCGGGCGGGTTGGGGTCCGTGGCGTACAGTTCCAGCGCGCCCGTGATGGCATCGACGGCGATGCCGGCCAGGCGGTCGTGCAGCTCGTCGGCAGTCTCGTGCGGTTTGGGCGAAGTCCAGCGGGTGGTCAGGATTGGCCCGGCGTCCATCCGCTGGACCAGCTTGAACACCGTTACGCCGGCCTGCTCCTCACCGTTGAGGATGGTCCATTGAAACGGCGCCGCCCCGCGATACTTCGGCAGCAGCGACGCATGGGCGTTGATGCACCCGCCGGGGATACCGTCGCAGATCGGCGGCCCGATCTTCTGCCCGAAGGCCAGCACCACGCCGACATCGGCGCCGAAGTCGAGCAGCCGCCGCACCATCGACTCGTCGTTGACTTGCTCGACGGTGATCACTTTCAGCCCGAGTTCCAAGGCGCGCTCTTTGACCGGCGTCGGCGTGAGCTTGCGCCCGCGGCCGCTGGGCCGATCGGGCTGGGTGATGACGGCGGCGACGTCGTGGTTCTGCTGCACGTTGCGCAGCGTCGGCACGGCGAAGGCGCCCGAACCAAAGAAGAGCAGTCGCATAACGTAGGCCCGCCTCTATGCGTTGAACGAAGCTTCCAGTTGTTTGATGATTCGCCGGTTGGCGATGTGGCTGGCCTCGTTCATGTAATCCAGAATCAGCTTGCCCTGCAGGTGATCATGCTCATGTTGCCAGACGCGCGCTTGCAGATCCTGCCCGGCAAGTTCGAATGGGTTCCCTTCGACGTCCTGCGCTTGGATCGTGCAGCGCTGCGCCCGGCGGATCGGCACCAGCACATCAGGGATGCTGAGGCAGCCCTCTTCGCCTTCGGCCGCCCCTTCCAGATTGCTGAGCTGCGGATTGATCAGGATCTGGTTGTCGCCCGGCTCGCCCGTAGGGTTGCACACGAAGAGTCGCTGCATGACGCCCACCTGCGGGCCGGCAAGACCAACACCGTTGCGATCATTCATCAATTGCACCATCCGCTCGGTGAGCCGGCGGAGATCGTCCCCGAACTCCACAACCGGCGTACACACTTCGCGGAGCCGAGGGTCCGGGTACTTCACGATTGCAAGAGTGTTCACGAACTGCGGGTCCAAAGCCATTTGCCTCTCATGCGTGCAGAACTCAGAGTGCTTTCAAACTCCCGCGAGCCCGGCCTGTGCCTTCAAGCCAGGGAACGGCATCGCTGCGGGCTCGTCGGCAGCCGCGGGCCATCGAGCCCATCAGAGGCCCAGGATCCGCGTCCCGTCGGTCGAATCTGCACAAGGCCACTGCGGCGAGGCCTGATTGTAGTGCGTCAGTCCCGCTTTTCCAACGGTTCCGAAGCCGGGTGCCCGGAATCGGCCGATAGGCAGTGCAGGCGGACGGCCCTTGATTTGATCGAGCGATTCGGTATGATAATCGATTCTCAGCAGCGCATTCGGAAGGATTGCAGCCATGAAGAACAAGAAGTACAAGAGAAAAACGCACAAGGGCTTGGCGAAGCGCGTCAAGGTCACAGCCAGCGGCAAAGTCAAGCGTAAGGCTTCTTTCGGCAGCCATCTCATGAGCGGCATGGGCAGTAAGCGTCGCCGCCGGGTGTCCGGGATGATCACGATGAAGAAGTCGGACGCCAAACGCACCAAGGAAGCGTTGTGCGTCTAAGGGAGTAGATCAATGCCACGTGCCCGATCCGGCGCCGCCCGACATCGCAAGAAAGTCCGACTGTTTCGCCAGACCAAAGGCTATCGCGGTCCGCGGCGCAATCGCTGGCGCCTCGCCAAGGAAGCCGTGCTGCGCGCCGGCGCCAACGCCTATCGCGACCGCCGCCGCCGCAAGCGTGAGTTCCGCAGCTTATGGATTACGCGACTGTCCGCCGCCTGCCAGGCGCGCGGCATTCAATACAGCCGCTTCATCTCCGGTCTGCGCATCGCGAACGTCATTCTCGACCGTAAGATGCTCAGTGAGCTGGCGATTCACGACCCCTCCGCCTTCGACGCCATTGTCGATCTCGCCAAACAGAACGTCAGCAAGCAAGCCGCCTGACACGCTCCGCGTGGTTCGCGTTCCGCCGTGCGGGGATCAGTGATCATTTCGATCTCTGCTTCTTCAGCGCCTGCCATCGCACCGTTCGGCATGCGGTTCTGCAGTTGCCTGGGCGATTCGCCATCCGGCAATCTGCAATTCCTCTCCGGCCTCTCGACTCTTTGAACCCCATGTTGCAGTCGCACTCGTATTGCCGCGGGCCAGGCGGGCTGCTCCGAACGCTATTTCACCACCCTTTGCCGGATCGCCGCCTCCTAAGTGCTGTTGTCATGAAGAGATAGCGCATTCTAGGGAGCAGTGCCAAAGGTGGCCCAAACGGCCGATTCGTCAACACGCACCGCTCGTAATGCGGTATACTGGATGGCGCATATCACTGAGTTTGATTGGGAAGAAGCGCCTGAGCCGACGGTTCGGCTGCACAGGAGGACACTTGCAATGAATTCATGCGCCAGATCGTTCTGCTTCATTTTGATCGCGGCTGGAATCCTCCCGGCGACGAACCACACCGGCGCGCCGGCGGCCCTCGCCGCATATCCGCACAGGAATCAGACGGCTGAGCCTGCCAAGGATACTGCGGCGCAAGCTCGGCCGAAGGGTGAAAGCTTTTCGGAAACTGCAGCGCGATCCGCACCTCCATCGAAGAAGATCACGGAGCGCAGGCGACTTTCCGAGTACGGCGAGGATGCCGGGGAGTCTCAATCGGATCCATCGTTGTCTGGAGCTCGCTCTGATAAGTTCCGCTCCGCCTTGGGCGGCACCAACGACTCCTGCACGACTCCGGAAACCATCTTCGACGGGTCTAATCCCTTCAGCAGTGTCGGGAACACCACAGACGGCCTGCCACACGTGGCATGCCAGTTTGACGGCCAGACCTACCATGACGATTGGTTCGCATATACGGCCACCTGCACGGGCGACTTGACGGCGTCC
>JADFJZ010000170.1 GCA_022565195.1 Planctomycetota bacterium
GCCGCTACCGGGCACGCGCTGTTCGGCTGCCCCGGCTCAGCGTTCTGATGGCCCTGGGAAGCCGGCACCGAATTTGCTTTCGGCGTGTTCTGCCCGATGCCTCGGACAGGATCGACCATGCTTCCTTCTCCTCGCCTCCTCTGGCTGATTCATTCCGCCCGACCGCTCAGCAACGCTCGGGCGGCGCACTCTTCCCACTCGACGAAAGAGCTACAGGATGGTTGCCACACGCCCGGCTCCGGCGCGGTCGTGTGGTAACTCCCGTCACTTCCTGAAGTTGTAGCTCGGAGGCGCGACTGTAGCGATTGTGCGGTCCGTGCGGATTGTTGATCGACGCTCGTCGGGTCCAGTAATCGGCGAATTTGCAGCGCTTGGCGCGCAGTCGCGTTGCCGTCGGGCAACATACTTCGAGCTTGCCGACGGTGTGGCGCTAGGGTCCGGTGGCTTGGAGCGGGATGAACTCGATGGTCGCTCGACCGCGAGTAGCCTCGAAGAAATTCATGAACTCGCGAGACGGATCTTCCAAATCGGGCTGAGCGATGAGTTCGCGAATCGGCTGGCCGGCATATCTCGATTCAGGAAAAGCCTCGTTGATGTCGGCCCCGCCGTCGAATGAAAAGTAGTCGATGGAGTCCTGATAGAAATCCCACTCGCGATCGCTCAGTAAATGGTCGGTGAGCACGATCAGAGCGATCTTGAAGGCTTTTTGAGCATCTTGTGTACTCGGAACGCGTGCCCCGTTGGCGGCGATGATGTCCTCGATGGTGACCTCGACGATGTCGTCGGCGACGAACTCAAACAAGCTTCGCGGAACCGGGTTTACCGCCACCTGGAGCGGCTTGACCTCATCCTGTTCCGCCAGGCCCATGAGGTAGAGCTCGATGGCCGAAAATGGCACCGTGTTGAACGACCGGCCGCCCGTTTCAATTTGACCGGAAGACAACTCGAACTCACCATCACCCAGGTCCATCAGCGTGCCCGGCATCCACCCGCCCAACTGCCCGCCGGCGCTGGTGAATCCCCAGTGGTTGTCGCTTTGAGAAGCTTGTTGGGCGAGGGCGTCAGGCGTGATGAAGCGCACGCCCCAGCCGTGGGCCAACTCGTGCAGCGAGGGCCCCAGCACCAGCGAATCCTTGCGGGCCAAATAAATGTAGCTTCGCAGGTTCGGCAGGGTGGGAAAAGACGACACCGACACGAACGGTCCCAGTCCGGCCTCGGGAACGTTGATGGCGATGTTGAAGCCCCCGACGGCGTTGAAGCGCAACTGCTCGCGATGGGCGTCGAGCGTGAAGAGCACAAAGTCGGCATCGTTGGGGAATTGCCCGGCGAACCGTGTGATGAACTGCTCGACGGACGCCTGCAGGAGCAGGGTCGGCTCGATCTCCGAGCGCTTCAGCAGATCGCTGAAACACGCCGGATCGACAAAGGCGACCGCCTGGCGGGAGGGCGCCAGTTGGAAGGAACCTTCGGCGAGGCATTCGTCGTCCTGCTGGTTGGCATTGCCGTTGGCATTGCCGTTGCCGTTGGGAGTCCCGTCCCCGGGGGCGCAGCCCGCGCCGGCCAGCGCGGCTCCGCCGACGCACAGGAGAATGACGAGTCTGATTGGCCAATGAGTCTGTTGCACGCTAATCCCGCTTCAGTTACGGCACCATACTGCAACTGCCGTGCCGGTTTCAATCTCATCGGCAAATGTGGCGTGGATTCCAAAAGCCTTGCGTGGCCTGCGTTTAGCCTGCGTTGCTCGTGTCAATTTGGCCACCAAGACACCAAGACACCAAGAAAAGCGATAGAAGTGCTGATCACGGCGAGATCAGCCAAAGGCGCATGGAAGCGCTTTGTTACAGAGTGTCTCATTCTGATCCCAAGATCAACGACACAATATCCTTGTCTTCGTGTCTTTGTGGCCCAATTGACGCGAGAAATGCAGGTTGGCAGCCCCCGGAATCACTTGGGGGTTTGGCTGCTCAGGGTTTCGTCGCTGCCCGGCAGGCGCTCGCTGCGCGCGGGGATACTGGCGTGAAAGGCGGTGCCGCCCGATTCGAGGGGCTCGATCACGATATCGCCCTGATGCTCGTCGATGATCTTTTTGGCCGCCGCCAGCCCCAGGCCCGTTCCGCCCTGCCCCTTTGAGGACTTGAAAGGCTGGAAGACCTCAGTCAGACGCGACGGATCGATGCCCGGCCCGTTGTCCTCGACGGTCAGGACGACGACTTCCTTCTCAGCGTCGTATCGCGTCCGCACATTGATGATTCCTTTTTCTTCCGGCGCTGCCTCAATCGCGTTGTTGAGCAAGTTCAAGGCCACTTGATGGATGCCTTCCACGTCGAAGAGGATGGCAGGGATCTCCTCGAATTCGGTCAGGAGCATCACTTTTTTCGTGTCGGCATAGCGCTGGGCCAGGTCGACGGCCTCCTGAGTGATGAGGTTGACTTGGGCGACGACCATGTTGGGCTCGCGATCCTTGCTGAAGGTGAGCATGTTGGTCGTGAGGTTGAAAATCTTGTCCAGGCTGCGATCCAGAATTTGCCAACCTTGTTCGATGGTGTCCAGCGCCTTACGCTTCAAGCCGAGTTCGAGGACGTCTGCGCCGCTGCGCAAGCCCTGCAGCACGTTCTTGATGTAGTGTGACAGAAAAGCCACCGTCTCGCCGGCCGCCGCCAGCCGCTCGTTCTGCAAACGCGACTGCACCAGCTTGGCATTTTCGATGGCCATGCCGGTCATGTGACCGATGGCGTTGGCCAGGCGGAGTTGCTCCGTCGTGTAGGTGTGATCGGACATCGACGTATCCAAGTGAATCACGCCGTGGACGCAGCGATGAGCAATGATCGGGACACAAATCACCGACTTGAGCCCGTAGCGGTAGATGCTGTCCTCTTGATTCTCAGCCCCGAAGCGCTGGTCGGCCATGGCGTTGGTACACAGCACGCCCTCGCAGCGTTTGATGACGTGGTTGATGATGGTCCGCGATGTGGTGATCTTCTCCGGATCCTTCGGCTTGTGCCGGAAGCGGATGGCTTTGGGTTCCAGTTCTCCGGTGCCGTCCTTTCGAATCAAGATGAACCCTCGATCGACCTCCATTTCCTCAAAGATGATATCCAGCACGCGGTTGAGCAGTTCATCGGGCTCGACGATGACGCCGATCGCCTCGGTCAACTGGTACATGATGCGCCAGGCCCGCACGGCTTCGGCGGTCTCGGGCGCTGCCAGGACGAGACTCTTTTCGTTGCTGGGCAGGGTTTCGATGACGGACGCTTCACCGGCGCGGTCGGCATCCGCCAGATCAATCAAGTCGCGTACCGTGGCTGTGGTGTACTGCTCGTCAAGCTGATCTCCGCCGAACACGATCAGCGTGGCGCCCATACGAATCTGATCGCCGTGCTTCAGCACGGTGGGGTGCTCGATCCGCAGGCCGTTGATGCTGGTGCCGTTGGAACTCTTGAGATCGCGCAGCAGCCACACGCCGTTCTCAGGGACCAGTTCGGCGTGCCGGCGCGAGACGGAGTTGTCCGTGAGCGGGACATCTTCGCTGGCCCGGCCGAGCACCACGCGCGCATTGCCCGTGCGGAAGGTCTTGCCTTTGTCGGGGCCTTGCAGGATGTACAGCGTCGCCACGTCTCTTCCCTCAATTCACGCCCACGACGAGCGCGTGCCGGCCGGGCGAGGAGGTTTCAACCGCTGGCGCGATGCGACGGACGTGTGCGTTGATTCTGGCTCAGAATGTGAATACTTACGGCACCACATGGAGATGCCCAGGACCGTCCCACAGAGGCCCCGGGCGCGGCGGACATCCGCTGCCACAGTCTCTTGCACACTTCATCGGCTGGCTCGCACCCAAGTGATTATGCGTTACACTAGAGACTACTGTAATCTTAGTGTTGCCAACGAGCTATGTCAATTTCCAGCTCGTAATCGGTGGTTCCGGCTGCGTGGATGCCGGTGCCGACGAGTTCCCGAAATCCGATGCTGTCTCCTGAGTGGCGACGAACGATAGGCGGGAGCGATGTTCATGTCGGGCTCGATTTTTTGGGACTGGTTGGCCGGCCATCCGGGCACGATCCTCGGTGTTCTGGGGTATCTGCTGACCATCGCTTTTGTGCCCGTCGTGCTGATCCGCAAGCGGCACCCCGCCTCGGCGATCGCCTGGTGCATGTCGATCATCCTTCTGCCCTATCTCGGCACGCTGCTGTTCCTGATGATCGGCATCCCAAGGGTCAGCCGGCCGCTCCGCAAGAAGCAGTTTCATCGCTCGCGATTCATTCGCCAGTGGATTCAATCCACCGCCGACAAGAGGCATCATCCCCACCCACCGACGGAGGCGGAACCGAGCAGGGAATGGGCCGGCATGGACCGTTTGGCGGGCGTGGTGGGCGCGGTCAAGATGAGCACCGACAACCGCACGCACGTCTATCACGAAGGCGCGCAAGCCTTCGAGGACAAGTTGCAGGCCATCCGAGACGCCGAGCACCACGTCCACGCCCAGTATTACATCCTCCGAGCCGATCACACCGGCAAAGCATTCGTCGATTTGTTGTGCGACAAGGCGAGGCAGGGCGTCGAAGTGCGCCTTTTGGTCGATGCCGTGGGTTCGCTCCAGGCCCACGCGATGATCCGGCAGCTTCGCAATGCAGGCGGAAAAGCCGAGCTGTTTCTGCCGATCATGGCCTGGCGGCGGCGCTTTGTCATCAACCTGCGCAACCACCGCAAGATTCTCATCTGCGACGGCCGCGTGGGCTTCACCGGCGGTCTGAACATCGGCGACGAATACCTGGGCCGCACCAAGCGCTTCGGCTTCTGGCGCGACACGCAATTGCGCATCACCGGCCCGGCGGTGCTGGCGTTGCAGCGCGTCTTCGCCGAAGACTGGGATTTTTCCTGCGGGGAATTTCTGTCGGGCGCGAAGTACTTTCCCGAGCCGGACACCGGCGGCAGGGACAAACTGCAAATCATTTGGTCGGGCCCGGATGCCGACCACAACGCCATCCATGCCGTCTATTTCGCAGCGATCACGCGGGCCCGGAAGCGGTTATGGATCGCC
>JADFJZ010000171.1 GCA_022565195.1 Planctomycetota bacterium
GATCCTGGACGCGAAGTTGATCCATGACATCGCGGACGAGTTGGATCAGTTGATTGAGGCGGAGAACAACAAGAAACTGCTTCTCGACTTCACCGAAGTGAAGTTCTTCTCTTCCTCGGCGCTCGGCATCCTCGTGACGCTGAGCAAGAAAATGGCGGAGATCGAAGGGGAACTGGTTATTTGTGCTTTGGCGGCGGAACTCCGCAAGGTTTTCAAAATCACCAATCTGGACAAACTGTTCAAATTCGCTGATGATGAGGATCAAGCCCTGCACATGCTGGGCGTGACCTCCGTGAGTGGTCCTGCAAAGGAGTAATGTGATGAACGACACGAAACAACTTCTTGAAATCCACTCCGAGGGGAACGTGCTGGTCATTGCGTTCAAGGCGCCGTATGTCAACGATACGAACAATCTCGAGAGCCTTGAGGATGGGCTCCGCGAACTGCTGATTGATTTCGATCAGCGCTTCCTGCTCCTGGATTTTTCGGAGGTGGACATCATCGTGAGCCGCATGATCAATTCGCTCGTCTTGATGGTCAAGCGTGTCCGCGCCGAGGGCGGACAGGTTCACCTGTGCGGCCTGGAGCCCAAAGTCGAGCGCGTCTTCAAGACCATGCGGCTGGACCGCGTGTTCGACATGTATGATTCACTGGCGGAAGGCCTGGAGACGATGCAGGGGCTGGAGAAGCAACTGCACACGGCCGAGTTCGTGTAACTCCGGTACTCCGTCAGCGGTGTGCCGTCGATTTCCCCACTGTTCCTACTTCCCGGCATATTGTGTCGTCCGTGCATGCTTGCGCCGGCCTTTTTGTCCCGCTGCGCTCGTGAGGTCGGCGTCCGGTGCCGGGCGCTCCGCAGTCGCACTGTCTCTTGTCCGGGTTGGAATTGGATCGATCCATGAATGCGCTCGACGAATCTCGACCGATCAGCCTGCTGGATCTTTCAGAAGGGGAGTTGCACGAGTCCCTGACGCGCGAGTGTGGATTGGAAGTGCCGCGCTTTCGCGCGACTCAAATCTGCGAATGGATTTACCGGCATCACGTCACTGGTTTTGAAGAAATGGCGAATGTGCCTGCGGATCTCAAGAAGACGTTGGCCCGCCGCTACGCCATCGTGCAGTCTGAGACAGTTGCGGAGCAAAGTTCGACGGATGGCACGCACAAAGTGCTGCTCCGCTGGCGGAGCGGCGGCACCACGGAATGCGTGTTTATCCCCAGCAAAGACCGCGTCACCGCCTGCATCTCGACGCAGGTCGGCTGCCCGGTGAAGTGTGCGTTCTGCGCCAGCGGCCTGGGCGGGCTGGAGCGGAATTTGTCGGTGGGTGAGATTGTGGAACAGGCCTGGCGGATTGCCGGGCTGTGCGCGTCGCTCGGCCGGCGGCTGAGCAATGTGGTGTTCATGGGCCTGGGCGAGCCGCTGGCCAACTACGACGCCACCGTTGGGGCCCTGCGCGCGATGAACGCTTCGTGGGGTCTCGCCATCGGGGCACGCAAAATCACGATTAGCACCGTCGGGTTGCCGAGCCAAATGCGTCGGCTGGCGGACGAAGATCTGCAAATCACGCTGGCGCTCTCGCTGCACGCGCCGACCGATGAACTGCGCCGCGAGCTGATCCCCTGGGCCGATCGCGTATCCATCGACGAACTGATCGAGGCCTGCCGGTACTATTTCGACCGCACGGGTCGGGAAGTGACGCTGGAGTACATTCTGCTGGACGGCGTCAACAACCTCCCCCGCCACGCCGAGCAGTTGGCCGGCGTGAGCAAGCGCATGCGGAGCAACGTCAATCTGATTTGCTACAACGAAGTTGCCGAATCGGGCTTCAAGCGGCCGACAGACGAATCCGTCGCTCGATTCTCAGTCGCGCTGAGCGACCGGGGCGTCAATTGCAACGTGCGGCGATCGCGCGGTCGTGACATCGACGCCGCCTGCGGCCAACTTCGCCGAAAGACATCCGAACCACGCTGAATCGCATCGGTCAAGGAGCCGCAAGCTTCAGCTTGCGCGATCGCTACGGCGGTGCGGCGTCCAAAACGTCAGTGAATTCGCGCAGGCTGAAAGCCTGCGGCTCCTTGTTTTGTTCGCTATTCAAACATCGATAAAGCTTTGCAGATTGCGTCCAGATCGTCTGCAACTGTGACCGGGGCGTTGGCATGTTGACGCGCTTGTGGGCGTGATGACTCTTCATCGCCGACGTGGTAGCGCACGGTGGCATCGGGGTCTTTCAACTCGTGCCCCGTCAGAATACAGACCACGCGCTGGTCTTTGTCGATCACTTGTTCTTCGAGCAAGAGTCTCAACCCGGCGACGCTGGCGGCGCTGGCCGGTTCGCAGCCGAATCCATATCGGCCGATCAGCGCTTTGTGGTCGAGGATGGTGTCGTCATCGACCTCGCGTACGACCCCGTCGGTGACTGCCAGCGCCCGCAGGGCCTTCGGCAGGTTGACGGGCCTGGAGATTTCGATGGCGCTGGCGACAGTTTTGGCCTTGTAGCCCGTGGCGTCCATCGAATGAGAATGATCATCGACTAATGATTGGTCGATCCGCCCGTCGTTCCAGCGCAAGCCGCGATCGTTGAACAGCGTGTGCAGTGTGTTGGCGCCGGCGGCGTTGATGATGGCCAAACGCGGCACGCGCGGAACCAAGCCGAGTTCCTTCAATTCCAGCCAGGCCTTGCCGAACGCACTGCTGTTGCCCAAATTGCCGCCCGGCACAATGATCCAATCGGGCACCTCCCAATCCAGGCCTTCGAGCACCCGATACATGATCGTCTTTTGCCCTTCGAGCCGGTAGGGATTCATCGAGTTCATCAGGTACAGATTCAGCTTGGCCGACGCTTCCTGTACGCGTTTCATGCAGTCGTCAAAGTCGCCGTCGATTTGCAACGTCCGCGCACCGTAATCCAAAGCCTGCGAGAGCTTGCCGAAGGCGATCTTGCCGCTGCCGACAAACACAATCGCTTGCACGGGGTGGTCCGGCGTTGAGCCCGCCGAGGCATAGAGGGCCATCGATGCGCTGGTGTTGCCGGTCGATGCGCAGGCCACTTGTTTGTACGCCAGCCGCCGGGCCATGGTGAAGGCGGCGGCCATGCCGTTGTCTTTGAAGCTGCCCGAGGGGTTCAGGCCTTCGTATTGCAGAAAGAGGTGGCCCGGCTTGATGCCCAGCTCGCGGCCGAGCAGCTCGGCCTGCTGCAGAATGGTTCGGCCCTCGCCGATGGTGACCATATCGGTCGGTTCGGCGAAAGGCAGCAGCTCGCGGAAGCGCCACACGCCGCTGAAGTCGAGCCGGCCCTGGCCCTGCCGGCCGACGGTAGACCAGCGCGATTCGAAGAACTTCAAGTCATTCGGCACCGCAGCGCGATCCCAATCATAGGCTACATCCAGCAGTGAGCCGCAGCGGGTGCATTTGAACAGAACCTCATCCGAGGCGTACGTGGCCCGGCAGTCGGCGCTTAAGCATACTTGGTGGGCGATCGAGTCCATTCAGACCTGCTGCTTCCTGTCGGTCTCGGATTGGAGGATTCGCTTTTCGCTCGGCGTCAGCGATTGCATGCCCTCCCGGTGGACCTTGTCGAGGATGTCGTCGATGTGTTTCTCGCGCTCGGCCTGACGCCGGCGATCGCGTTCCGCTTTGCGGGCCAGCTTGGCGACGCGCCGGCGAGCGAACCACGACGGCTTTTTCTGTTTGCCTTCCTGGAAGGCATCGAACCCTTTGGAAAAATCATAGCCAAACTCACTTTCGGTCTCGAACGCACCGGCTTTGACCATTTGGCGCTGCTGCCAGCAAGTGAAGTAGCCAAAGAAGGCAATGCCCAGCAGCAGGAACTGCTCCGTGGCGAGTCCGATCAATCCGAAGATGATGGCGCCGACCATACCCACGAACGTGGCGATGAGCGTGGCGGTACGATAATCCCGGTACTTCCAAATGATCGCTTGCAGCAATCGTCCGCCGTCCATCGGAAACGTCGGCAGCAGATTGAACAGCAACAGCAGGTAGTTGATTGACCAAAAGACCACAAGCCAGTCGGTGAAACTCCATTGAGTGACGGATCCGCTGCTGACCATCATGAGATGAAACGGATTCAGGGACCAGCGTGCGGCGTTGCCGGTGAGGACGAACAAAGTGGCTGCCAGGACGCAAAAAACGACATTGACCATCGGCCCCGCGGCGGTGGTGATGAATTGGGCGCGCGGGTTCATGGGTGCATCGACGGTGGCGAGCCCACCCAGAGGCCAGAGCAGAATGTCGTCCGCGTCGCCGCCGACGGAGCGAGCACCGAAGCAGTGGCCAAACTCGTGGAGCAAGACCGTGCCGAACAGAAACACCGTGATCACGGCCCAGAAGCCGATGCTGCCTTCCTCGTCGAGCAGGTTGCTCAGGAATCGAAACGCGATCCACAGAACGAACAACAAGTGCAGGCGCACGCGGATCCCGAACACTCGGCCGAGCGTCAGCGACCAGTTGATCGGATTGTCGCGATAACCTTGACCGGCAAACATAGGATCACGTCAAGGAGCCGCAGACTTTAGTCTGCCCGATGCGTCGCGCGGGCTGAAGCCCGCGGCTCTTTGGGTTTCCTCCATCGCACCAGAACGCTTAGGCAAAACCAACCAGTTCGCATTCAGAGTCGGTCGGTTCGCCCCAGTTCCTCGTCCCGCGCCTGCTGCCTTTGAGAGGCTTCGGCGAGCAGTCGCTTTTCCCGAGCGGTCAGGCTGCCGACGCCGTGATCATTGATCTTGGCCAGTACTTGATCGACCTCGTTGTTCATTCGATCATCATCTTCCATCTTCCGTCGCCACGGGCTCGGCGGACGCTTGGTGGTGCTGACCTTGGCCACCACGCGGCGTACTCCGAGCTGGGAAGTCGGCCCGTGCCGCCGCCAAAACGCATATCCCGCCCCAACCACCAGTCCTGCCAAGTGTGCAGCGTCCCCTCCGGCATTGCCGCCGCGGTTGATGAGGTTGAGCACATAGAGCCCCAGAAACAACGCCGCAGCCGTGCGGATCTTCATGGGGAAGAAATAGATGATGAGC
>JADFJZ010000172.1 GCA_022565195.1 Planctomycetota bacterium
ATCAAGCTCGGCCTCGATGAGCCGGATGACAAGCTGCTCGATCGGCTGGCGGCCCGTCTGAAGGTTGCGCCTTCGGCGATTCGGATTTATGCCGTCGTGCGCCGCTCGCTCGATGCCCGCAGCCGGCACCAGTGCCAGGGAGAAATCCACTTCGTCCACGCACTCGAAGTGGCGCTCGATGACTCGATCGCCAACGAAGAACGGCTGGTACGCCGGCTGCACCGCGCCGACGTTTCAATGTTGCAGCCCGCACAAGTCCACGAACCGGAGCCCGCAGCCCGCAACGGCGGGCGCACCCTGCGCCACCGGCCGATCATCGTCGGCTTCGGGCCGGCGGGCATGTTCGCCGCCTGGCAGTTGGCCCGTTTTGGATATCGGCCGATCGTCCTCGAGCGCGGTCAGCCGGTGAGCGTGCGCCACAAAGATGTTCTCCAGAAATTCTACGGCGAGCGGATTTTCAATTCGGAATCGAACCTCCTGTACGGCGAGGGCGGCGCCGGGACCTACAGCGACGGCAAGCTGTACACCCGCGTCAATGAACCCTACGTCGGCGTCGTGTTGCAGACGCTTTATGAACACGGCGCCGACCCGGACATCCTCATCGACGGTAAGCCGCACATCGGCAGTGACCGCCTGCCCAACATTTGCAGGAGGATACGCCGGCATATCGAGCAAATGGGCGGCGAGATTCGCTTCGGGGCGCGACTGGATAACCTCTGCACTAACGAAGACGGCGGAGTGAGCGGCGTCGAGATCGGCGGAAAAGCGCTGATCGCGGACCGCGTTCTGCTCGCGATCGGGCATTCCGCGCGGGACACTCTACGGATGCTGCACGCCCGCGGCGTCACTTTGACCGCCAAGCCGTTTCAGCTCGGCGTGCGGATTGAACACCCGCAGACGATGGTCGACCGCTGGCAATACGGCGGGTGTGCGGGCCACGATCGGCTGCCGCCGGCGTCCTATCAGACGGTGGCCAAAGGCGCCGCAGGCTCCGGCGGGGACTTGTTCAGCTTTTGTATGTGTCCCGGCGGACTGATTTTGCCTACCAATGAATCGCCCGGCCTGGTGGTCACCAACGGCGCCTCCCGCGCCGCGCACTCCGGGCCTTTCGCGAACAGCGGCCTGGTCATTACCGTGGATCCGGAAGTCTTCGGAAACGACCCATTGCAGGGCTTGGCCTATCAACAGAAATGGGAGTCGCTGGCCTTTGAGGCGACGGGCGGGGCGTATGCAGTGCCTGCGCAGCGGGCGTCGGATTTTTTGCAACGGCGGGCGTCCGACGGGCGGCTCGAGACCAGCTATCCACTGGGCGGTCAATGGGCGGATCTGAGGCGGTTGCTGCCCGATTACTTCATCGAGAGTTTGGAGCGCGGGCTGCGCATGATCGACCGGCGTATGCCCGGTTTCGCTGGAGCGGACGGCTTGATCACCGCCCCGGAGACGCGCGCCAGTGCGCCGGTTCGGATCTTGCGCTCAGCCGAAACCCGCGAATCTGTTTCAACGGCGGGTCTCTATCCGATCGGCGAAGGCGCGGGTTACGCGGGCGGCATCATCAGTGCCGCCATCGATGGATTGAAGACCGCGGATCACATCATCCGTCAGTTTGCGGCGCCTCGTTGAGGTTGTTTTGATCGGGCGGCGGGGGTGGTTCTCCCTGTGTGACGTTCTCGGGGGCGGCTTGCTCGGAGGCAGGCTGGAACGGACTCAGGCGACTCTTGAATTCGTCGTCCATCAGTGCGGCAAGGCCCGACTTAACGGCTTCGAGCAATTGCGCGATTTGCTCGTCACCCTCGGCCTGTTGTTCGCGATTCAAATGGTTGATGATTTCATCGCTCAATCGGGGTTTGAAGTGCTCGGGGTCATCGACCAGCAACTGCGTGGCTGCCTCCGTCGCCGGCCCATATTGGTGCGCGCGGAGGTGATTTTGGAATTGGCTGATTGCGGCGTCCTTCCAGGTCGCGTCCTCCGCTTGGCGACGGGCGCCCGTGACCAATCGCCAGTACCGGGCGGATTCGTCGTACCGAGATTGCTCCTCGTAGGTCGTCGCGAGCAATGTGCGGACTTCGAGAAGCTGTCCGGGCGGCGTCTCTTGGCCATCCAGCAGCGCTTCCAAATCACGGGCCAGTTCAATCTGCCGGGCGGGCACATCGGCCAATTGGCGGATCCAGTTCATTTGCTCCGCCGGCGGTCTCGTCGCCCAAATATGTTTGAAGCTCTCCCAGACGTCGTTTCGCACGGAGGCGTTCGGCTCAGTGTCGCCTTTCAGGCGGCCGAGGAGTGTGGACAAGTGGCGATCCTCCGAGCCGAGCGCCCCAATCGCCGATGCTGCTTCGCCGCGCACGCCGGCGTCCGGATCGGCGACGAGCGGCAGAATGGCGTCAAGGTGCTTCCGCTCACCGATCTGGCGCAGGCCGGCCACGCAGCGCGCTCGAACGTTAACCCGGTTGTCTTGCAAGTGGGCGACCAGCGTGGTCGCGAATGAGGCGTCCGCGATGGATGCCATCGCAAAAACAAGCTCCGCCCGGAGGTCGGAGTTCGGCGCCGAGTTGTCATATTCGGATTTCAGGGCGGCGATCACTGCGCTGAGATCGCGGTCGTCGGCGCTGCCTTTCGTGTTCAACCGCCCCAGCGATCGGGCGGCCTCCAGTTTGCAGGCTGGGTTGGTGGGGTTCCGCTGGAGTTCCGTGAGCAGGACCGGGTTGGCCTGCGGATTCGATAATTCTCCAAGCGTGATAATCGCAGCCAGGCGAACCGTCACGTGCTCCTCATTTTCCAATAGGCCGATGACAGCCGTCGCATCGGTTGACTCTCTGAGATGGGCCAGGACGCTCAAGACGCCACGTCGCACATGCGCGGCAGGATCGGACAGGCGCGATCGCAGATCGGCAGCCACTTCCTCACTTGGCCGACCGCCCTCACCGATCTCGCGTCGGATGATATCGATCGCCAGCAGCCTGATGACTTCTTCCGCGTCACTCAAATAACTCTTGAGTTTCTGCTGCTTGGCCCCGTTGTCGGCTTGGGTATAGGACTGCTCATATGCGGAAGCGAGGCGTTCCTCAAATATCCGGATTCGCTCCGTCTGCACCTTTTCGCGCTGCCTGGCGAGCTTGAGCTGGTGTCCCAGCCACTGGGCCTGCGTCATATCCTTGACCCTGGCCCACCACTCCCGCCACTTCTGCCCGGCCGAACCCTGATCCTCCCCACTGACGCGGGCCAGGGCTTGAAACAAGGCGGAGTCTACATTTGGGCCGTCGGCATCCAATAAGGAGATCAAGATACTGGCGGCTTGATGGCTGTCGGCGAGCTGCGTGATCGCGTCGATGGCTGCGATTCGAGTCGGCATTGCGGCGGAGTCGTCGCGAACCAGAGTGACCAGCCGTTCCGTAACCGAAGGATCCTCGTAGCGCGAAAGAGCGGCAGCGGCGTGATCGCGAACGGGAGCGTCCGCGTCCGCCAGCAACTTGAGAAGCGCATCTACATAATCGAGTTTCGGGTTGCCGTTGCCGGCGATCGTCACACAGATCGGAACACAGGTGCCTGCGGCGCCGCTGTTATCCAGTAGCTCCAGGACAGCTTCCAGAGCCTCAGGCCAGTCGGCTTTGAGCAGCTCGGCGGCGAACGTGATCCTCACGCTCAACTTGGCGTTGGCGTCCTCGACCACCGTCCTGGCATTGTCGAAGCGGGCCTGATCTTCCTCTGTCGGGCCGGCGGAGAGCTGTTCCGTGGGCGGTTGTTTGTCTGGTGGGGGCGGAAAACTGTGCGCATCAAGGCGCGCCAGCGTGGCCAAGAACACACCGCAGGCCAGCATCGACGTGCATCGAAGGCTTCTTGGATTCACGCGAATCTCTCTCGGTAACTCGATTCAGAGACGATATCTACGACGATCGGCACCCGCAACGCCCACATCGTTGAACCGGCCGATTCCGTGCAACGCAGTTCGCTCGTATCCTGCGGCTCCGCGCCCACTTTCGGTGGGCCGATGGAAGCGAACCTGTCGGATGACAACACCCTTGGTCGATGTGGGGCAAGACAACAACTTCTGACATCTTCAAGCATAGCGATTCAAATCAGAATGTGCAAATCTCGCGGGCCGCCTACACATCGGTGCCCTGCGTGGCGACAATAGCGAATCCGCCAGGCGCATGACCATCGGACTGCGCATGGAGATTACGATCGCCGCGGAAATGGCCAGTACGGTCTGGGCCGGCGGTCGAAGAATTGAATCGTCGAGCGGAGCTTAGTGCAGGATGGGATCCATCGACAGCAGTTGGCGAAGCTTGTCGAGCGCGGATTCTTGAATCTGGCGGACTCGCTCCTTGCTGATCTTCATTGCTTCGCCGACCGTGACCAGCGTGGCCTTGTGCTTGTTCGGCTGGAAGGGGAATCGCTGGCTGAGCACGTACCGTTCATTTTCGTTCAACCCGGCATTCTTGTCGTTCATGATTGCGTTCAGGCGCTCACCCAGCAACCCGAGATGATCGCTGCGCTTCTCTTCGAGCAAGTCGGCCGGCTCCATGGTCGGCTCAAAACTGCTGGCCCACAAGTGGCGCCGCTTGCTCTCCATCACGGCCACCCGTGAAAACGATCGCAGGATCGAATTGCACGCATACGTGCTGAAGCGAAAGCCGCTCCACGGATTGTACGTGTCGGTCGCTCGAAGCAAAGCCATCAAGCCTTCGCTTCGCAGCTCATCAAACTCAACGTTTTTGAAACGGTTGCGACCCAGCAAGTCGAAGACCAGGCCCATGTTCGCGTCGATGACTTGTTCGCGAATGCGCGTGTACTGCCGATACCATTTCAAGTAGCGATCCTGCTCTGCTTTGCTGAGGCGCTCCAGCCGGTCCCACATGCGGCTCATGCGGTAACCGCAATAGTTGAGGCGCTTGAACAAAACAAGCTCCTCCTCGCGCGAAAGCCTGCCCTGCACGGGCGGGTCGACACTCCGCCGGAACAACCGCTGCGCAGTACCGCGCTCGGTCAACTCTTCATGCGCGATGAAGCGCGGCGGTTGAGGCA
>JADFJZ010000173.1 GCA_022565195.1 Planctomycetota bacterium
ATACAGGCGTGCCTGGCGGGTGTCCTCGAAGATGATGTTGGTCAGGCGGTAGCCGCGCTTGATCTTCTTCTTGATCTCCGCCTCGAGGTCATCGTCGGTGTCCTTGGCCTCCCAGTAGCCTCGCTCGATGGTGAATTCGTCTCGAAATGTGCCGTCTGGGCGGATGGCGTGCCCGTTGGCGTCGAGGGACAGTTCGGGGATCAGCGTCCAGCCGACCTTTCGGCCGGCGTCGGCGAGGAGGTTCTGAAAGGCGGAGCGCAGGGCCCCTTCGTGCTCGACGCTCTGGTCGGCGTAGGCTTCGAGCGCAGCGTAGTAATCCTTGACCGCTTTGTGCGTCGGTTTGACCTTGGAGGCCGTGGGCATGGGGCCAAAATACGACTAATCCTGCGCAACGTCAACGCAGACGAGCTACCGGGCGGCAGCGTTCTCGCCCTGCGTGAAACCGCGCGGGCTCCCGACAGGCCGGGTTTCCATTCCGCCCGCGGCTCCTTGGATTCCTGTCGATCGGGCGGGATTGAGAATCTCGCCCCTTCGCGCTAGTCCGTTTCCATGCCCAAATTCTGGACCACGAAGGCCCACTCGTCGGCGATTTCTTCGATGCGCTTGGTGGTCGGCTTGCCGGCGCCGTGGCCGGCTTTGGTTTCGATGCGGATCAAGACCGGATTGTCGCCGGTGTGCGCCGCTTGCAGGGCGGCTGCGAACTTGAAGCTGTGGGCCGGGAACACGCGATCGTCGTGGTCGGCGGTGTTGATCAAAGTGGCGGGGTAGGCTGTGCCCTTCTTCAAGTTGTGCAGCGGCGAATAACTGTACAGGGCTTTGAATTCCTCGGGGTTCTGCGGCGAGCCATAGTCAGACTCCCAGGCCCAGCCAATGGTGAACTTGTTGAAGCGCAGCATGTCGAGCACGCCGACGCCGGGCAGGGCCACGGCGAACAAGTCCGGCCGCTGGGTCATGCAGGCCCCGACCAGCAGCCCGCCGTTGCTGCGGCCGCGGATGGCCAGCTTGCTCGAATTGGTATACTTGTTCTCGATGAGCCACTCGGCTGCGGCGATGAAATCGTCGAAGGTGTTCTGCTTGGTAAGCTTCATGCCGCCCTCATGCCACGGCTTGCCGTATTCGCCGCCGCCGCGCAGATTCGGCATGGCGTACACGCCGCCCATCTCCATCCACACCAAGTTGCCCACGCTGAACGAAGGCGTCAGCGGAATGTTGAACCCGCCATAGCCATAGAGCAGCGTGGGGTTGTTGCCGTCGAGCGCCAAGCCTTTCTTGTGCGTGATGAACATCGGGATACGCTTGCCGTCCTTGCTGTTGTAGAACACTTGCTGCGTTTCATACTCGTCTGCATCGAAATCGACCTGCGGCTTGCGGAAGAGCGTGCTCGTTCCGGTGGCCAAGTCGTAGCGATAGACGGCCCCCGGCGTGGTGAAGCCAGTGAATGAATAAAACGTCTCGGTGTCGGTCTTCTTGCCGCCGAATCCCCGGGCGCTGCCGATGCCGGGCAGCTTGACGTCGCGGACATGCGAACCGTCCATGCCGAAGATGCGGACGTTGGTTTGGGCGTCGTGCAGATAGGACGCGACGAACATGTTATTGACCAGACTGACGCTGCGCAGCGTATCCTGCGACTGCGGCACGATTTCCTTCCAGTTGTACTTGGACGGGTTGCGGATGTCGATCGCGATGAGGCGCGAGAGCGGGGCCTCATTGTCGGTCTGGAAGAAGAACACCGGGCCGTCGTTGCCGACGAAGCCGTACTGGTTCTCGAATTCGCTGATCAGTTCCACAAACGGACTGTCGGGGCTGGCGAGATTCTTGAAGAACACCAGGTTTTTTCGCTCCGTGCCCTTCCAGACGGTGACGACGAGGAACTTGCCGTCTTCGGTAACATAGCCGCCGAATCCCCACTCCTTTTGGTCCGGACGATCATAGACGAGCACGTCTTCCGACTGTTTGGTGTCCAGTTTGTGGAAGTAGAGTTTGTGGAAGTGATTCTGGCTCTTCAGTTCGGCGCCTTCTTCAGGTGCGTCGTAACGGCTGTAGAAGAATCCGGTGTTGTCCAGCGTCCATGACGCTCCGGAGAACTTGCTCCACTCGACCTCATCGTCGAGATCCTTGCCGGTCTCGACATTGCGCACATGCCACGTTTTCCAGTCTGAGCCGCTCTCCGAGATGGCGTAGGCCAGCAGGCTGCCGTCTTCGCTGAGCGCCTGTCCACTGACCGCGACGGTGCCGTCGCTGGAGAGCTTGTTGGGGTCGAGCAAGACGCGCGGTTTGTCGTCCAGCGATTTCATTGTGTAGAGCACGTAGTGGTTTTGCAGACCGTCGTTCTTGGAATAGAAATAGCGCTCGCCCTTCTTGAACGGCAGGCCGTATTTCTCGTAGTCCCACAGTTTGGTCAGTCGCTTGCTGATCTTCTTGCGGGCGGGGATTTTCTTCAAATAACCCTTAGTGACTTTGTTCTGCGCTTTGACCCAGGCGGCGGTCTCTTTGGAGTTGTCGTCCTCGAGCCAGCGATACGGGTCGGCCACCTGAACGCCGTGATAATCGTCGACTTGGGTGCCTTTGGTTGTCACTGGGTAGTTCAGCGTGGTGGAACTGGACGTGAGTCCGGCGCACCCGACGTAGGCAAACAGGACGCTCAGCAGCACCGCGCTCTTGATGAATCTACGCATTGCAGTCTCCTTTTGGATTTGGACGCACATAAGTTGAAGGACTCGATCTATTGGCGTAGTTTAATGCCTTTCGTGAGGTGAAGTCAACCAATCCAGCGTACGCTGGGACGGCGGAGGTGGTGCTATGTCGGCATTGGTAGAGTTTTCAATGACCCCGCTCGACAAGGGCGAATCGGTGGGTGAGTACGTCGCCCGCAGCCTGAAGATCATCGACGACAGCGGGTTGCCGTATCGGTTGAACGCGATGGGCACGGTGGTCGAGGGCGAATGGCCTGAGGTGTTCGCCGTGGTCCAGCAGTGTTTCGAGCGCATGCGCGAAGATTGCCAGCGCATCACGTGCTCGATCAAAGTGGACTGGCGGGCCGGCGGGACCGGGCGGTTGGAATCGAAGATCGCGCGGATCGAGGAGATTGTGGGTAAGGAACTGAAGAAGTAGAAACAGTGAGATCCGGAACGCGCTGCCCTTCGGGTCGCCGCTAAACAGTTTGAGCATGCGGTTATGAAAATCGAGTATCTGGCGGACCATCCTGATCGTCTGGAGACGCTGGCGCTTTGGCACCACGAGGAATGGCACCATTTGAACCCCGGTGACACGGTCGAGCAGCGCCAGGGCCGGATGCGGGCGCATCTGGCGAAGCGGCAGATACCGACGACGTTTGTGGCCCTCGACGGCGATACGCTCCTGGGCTCGGCCTGTCTGTTGGCGGACGACATGCACCAGCATCGCGATCTGACACCGTGGCTGGCGAGCGTTTTCGTTGCACCCGAACACCGTGGCGGGGGTGTGGGCCGTGCGCTCGTGGGGCGTGTGGTCGAGGAGGCGCGGGCGCTGGGCGTGGAAACGCTGTACCTTTATACGCCGGATCGCGAGCGCTTCTACGCCCGCATGGGCTGGTCGGCACTGGAGCGGACCGAATATATGGGCGTGAAGGTCGTCATCATGTCGATCCGGCTGACAGCATAGCTCCGGCCGGTGCGCGACCGGCGGCACGCGGGATCGAATCGAAGATCCGCGTACACAACGTCGGGCTACGTGCTGTGCACCAGGCTGCTGGCTTGACTTTCTGCTTCCGCCCGGTTTCCTGGAAACAAGCATTCCCAAATGCCGTCCACCAATTCATGTTTCTGACGAGCACTGAGCGGCGCACCTGTACGCTCATTCCAGAGCTGCGCGATTTTGTCAGCCGCTTCTTGCGCGAAACACTCCAAGGTGAGTTCCATGTCTTCTACATGTGCGATCATAAGTCCTCCCTGACTATCAAGGGCCTGTCTGAAGGTTCACTAACGTTCATTTTGTATACCACGCCTCCTGTAACCGTCGATGTTCTTTGCGCCAAGCGTACGCCACGGACGGACCCACGAGCGAGGCCGCCGCCAGGCCGCCCTCTTCCTAGTGGTCTGATGCATAATTACTAGACATTATCTTGACCTCGATCTTCCTCTGTCGTATTGTTGCGTTCGAGGAGGTTTGCATGCGAGTCGCGCCAAGTATCAAGCTCACGAAGAAAGAACGGACGACACTTCAATGCTGGTCACAAGGACGCAGGATTTCGGTTCGGCAAAGGGACCGAGCCAGGATGACCATGTTCGCCGCGGACGGCATGTCGAACAAAGAGGTCGCCACGGAGATGGGTGTCAAAGCACACACGGTGGGTCGTTGGCGAAGCCGGTTTGCCGAATTGCGTCTTGCCGGAATCGAAAAGGATCTTCCTCGCGGTGGACGCCCGCGAAATCAACGGGAACAACTGGAAAGCAAGATCATTCGCAAGACGACGCAAGAGACGCCAAAGAATGCAACCCATTGGAGTACCCGCACGTTGGCCAAAGAGTTAGGTGTGACTCAATCAATGATCCATCGCGTCTGGAAGGCCAATGGATTAAAACCGCATCTGGTTCGCACGTTCAAGCTGAGTCGGGATCCTCACTTCGAGGAGAAGTTGATCGACGTCGTTGGCCTGTATCTCAACCCGCCGGAAAAAGCGTTGGTGATCAGCGCCGACGAGAAAAGTCAGATACAAGCGCTCGATCGAACCCAGCCGAGCCTGCCCATCATTCCCGGTCGATGCGGGACGATGACCCATGATTACAAACGCAATGGTACAACGACTCTCTTTGCGGCGATCGATATGACCCAGGGCAAAGTCATCGCCTCCTGCATGCCGCGTCACAGACACCAGGAGTGGATCAAGTTTCTCAAGCAGATTGACGCGGAGACACCGGAAGATTTGGGTCTTCATCTAATTGTGGACAACTACGCAACGCACAAACATCCGAAGGTGAAGGCTTGGCTCAAGCGACACAAACGTTTCCATCTCCATTTCATTCCGACCAGCAGTTCGTGGCT
>JADFJZ010000174.1 GCA_022565195.1 Planctomycetota bacterium
GTGTTGACCGTCACGGAGTTGCTTCGCCGCAAGGGCGTGGTCGGCAAGTTTGTCGAGTTCTTCGGCGATGGCCTGACCGGCCTGAGCTTGCCGGACCGCGCCACATTGGCCAACATGGCGCCGGAGTACGGCGCCACCGTCGGATTCTTCCCGGTCGATGATGAGACCCTGCGCTATCTCGCCCTTACCGGGAGATCGAAGGATCAAATCGATCTCGTCGAGCGCTACTACAAGGAACAGGGCATGTTCCGAGTGGACGGTTCGCCCGATCCTGTGTTCACCGATACCGTCGAACTGGACATGAGTTCGGTCCAAACCTCGCTGGCCGGCCCCAAGAGACCACAGGATCTGGTGCCGCTCACGGATATGAAACGCGCGTTCAATCAGGCGCTGGTCGCGCCGGTCAGCGAAAGGGGCTTCGCGCTCAGCGAGAGTGACTTGAATCGCAAAGCGGTCATCCAGACGAACGGCCAGGGTTCGGAACTGAGGCACGGCGATGTCGTCATCGCCGCGATCACGAGCTGCACGAACACATCAAACCCCTCCGTGCTGGTCGCCGCAGCTTTGCTGGCGAAGAAGGCCGTCGACAAAGGGTTGACGGTCAAGCCGCACGTCAAAACCAGCCTGTCCCCCGGCTCGCGCGTGGTCACCGACTACCTCAACCAGGCCGGCCTGACGCCCTATCTGGAGAAACTCGGTTTCCATACGGTCGGCTACGGCTGCATGACTTGCATCGGCAACAGCGGGCCGCTGCCCGAACACATCACACAAGCCATCTCGCAGAATGAGCTGGTGGTGAGCTCGGTACTCAGCGGCAATCGGAACTTCGAGGGCAGAATCAGTCCGCACGTCAGAGCCAACTACCTGGCCTCGCCGCCGCTGGTGGTGGCGTACGCCCTGGCGGGCACGACCGATATCGACTTGACCAGCGAACCGCTGGGTCGGGCCAGCGATGGGTCCGACGTCTACCTCAAGGACCTTTGGCCTTCAAAGGAAGAGGTTTCCAAGGTCGTTTCGGAATCCATCACCCCGGCGATGTTCACTCAGCGCTATGCGAACATTTCGTCCGACAATGAAGCCTGGAACCGCATCACCAGCTCGGCGAAAGAAGTCTATTCGTGGGAGGAGGGCAGCACGTACATTCAAGAGCCGCCGTTCTTCGTCGATCTGCCGCCCGAGCCTGCGCCGATCGCACCGATCACAGGCGCCCGCGTGCTCGTGTTGCTGGGCAACTCCGTGACCACGGACCACATTTCGCCGGCGGGCGCCATCCCAGCCAACGGTCCGGCGGGACAATACTTGCAGCAGGCAGGCATCAAGCCGCAGGATTTCAACAGCTTCGGCTCGCGACGCGGCAACGATCGCGTCATGACCCGGGGCACGTTCGCCAATATCCGCCTGAAGAACATGCTGGCTCCGGGCACGGAGGGCGGCGTGACCATTCACTTGCCCAGCGGCGAGCAGACCAGCATCTACGACGCAGCCCAAAGATATAAGGAAGTAGGCACACCGCTGATCGTGCTGACAGGCCATGATTACGGCATGGGCTCCTCACGCGACTGGGCCGCCAAGGGCACGCTGCTGCTGGGCATCCGGGCTGTGATCGCCCAGAGCTTCGAGCGGATTCACCGCAGCAACCTGGTGGGCATGGGCGTGCTGCCGTTGCAGTTTCTGGAAAATGAGGGTGCCGAGGCCCTCGGCCTGACCGGGCACGAAGTGTTTGACATTCAAGTGGATGACAGCTTGCAGCCTCGCCAAACAGTGAACGTGACGGCTCGGGATGCGGACGGAAAAACAAAGTCCTTTCAGACCATCGTGCGCATCGACACGCCTGTCGAGATGGATTATTATCGTCACGGGGGAATCCTGCACATGGTGCTTCGCAACATGCTCGGGAACCAAGAATGACGACGACTCGGGTTGCAACACTCCTGATGGCCTTGGCGTGTCTGCCGGTAGGCGGGACTGCGGGGGCCGACTCGCCTGCGGATAACCCGCGGCGTACGCCCGTCGTGGAGGCGTTCGAGAAGACCCACGGCGCCGTGGTCAACATTTCCTCCACGAAAGTCGTGGAGATCAACCGCAGCCGCAGCCCCTTGGATTTCTTCTTCCAGGATTTCGACAGTTTCCTGGGACCCCGGACGCGAAGATACAAATCAACCAGCGTCGGCAGCGGCTTCGTGATCCACAAGAACGGCTACATCGTCACCAATGCTCATGTCGTCGATCGGACGACGGACGTCAAGATCACCTTCGATGACCAGACGTCCTATGACGCCGAAGTAGTGGCAGAGGATCGAGCGCATGACCTCGCGCTGCTCAAAATCGAGCCGAAGAACCCCCTGCCGGTGCTTCAATTCGGCGACAGCAGCGATTTGATGATCGGCGAGACCGTCATCGCGATCGGCAATCCTCTGGGCTATCAGCACACACTGACCACGGGTGTGGTCAGCGCGACCGATCGCGACCTCAAATTGACCAACGCCCGGACGGGACAGCCCGTGGTTTACGCAAATCTGATCCAGACGGACGCCGGCATCAATCCCGGCAACTCCGGCGGGCCTCTGCTGAACGTGCTGGGCCAATTGATCGGGATCAACACGGCGATCCGCAGCGACGCGCAGAACATCGGCTTTGCGATTCCGATCAACACGCTCAAACGGCTGCTGCCGGTGATGATCCGCGAGCAACAAAAGAACCAGTTCTCGCTGGGCCTGAGCGTGGACCATCACCGCCGCGTGACCCGGGTTCTCGAAGACAGTCCCGCGTCGCGGGCCGGCATGAGGGTCGGCGACACGGTCACGGCCGTCAACGGCGAGCGCGTCGAATCGGACTTTGACTTCTACATGCAATTGCTGGACCATCGGCCGGGACAGATTGTGTCGCTGGAGACACAGCGCTCGGGATCGCCCCGCACCGCCCGAATCCGGCTTCAGGAACCGCCGCGACCCGACGGTGCGAAACTCGCGACACAGAGATTGGGCATCACGCTCAGCCCGCTGTCACGAGTGGACGCCCGGCGGCTGCGTTTGCAGAGCAACGCTGGATTGATGATCGACGACGCTGAGCGCGGCGGACCCGCCCAGCGCGAAGGCATCGCTGCCGGCGACATCCTGACCGCTCTGGGCAGATACTACGTCAAGGATCTGGATGAGGTCGGCTCGATTCTCGACGAGGCCCAGGCCGGCGATCAAATCTACGTCCGCATTCTGAGGCTGGAGCAGGGCAAGCTCTACCGCTACTACACCTACGTGACCCTGCGCTGACTCAATCGAGGAACCCCAGCACGCGATCGACTTCGCTCTTGCTGCCGATGATCAGGGGCGTGCGTTCGTGAAGCGCCTTCGGCTGCCTCTTCATGATCGCTTGGGTGCCGTCGCTCGCCGCCCCGCCGGCCTGCTGAGCAATGAAGGCCATCGGGTTCGCCTCGTACAACAGGCGCAGCTTGCCCTGCGGCTGCTTGGTCGTGGGCGGATACAGAAACACGCCGCCGCGCAGAAGCGTCCTGTGGAAATCGGCAACAAACGAACCAATGTACCGCAGGGAATAGCCCTCGCCCTTGGCCCAACCGAGATAATCCCGATACCCTTTCGGAAACGTGCTCAAGTAGGCTTCGTTGACGCTGTACATCTTTCCCGTGTCGGGCATCTTGACGTCCTCGTTGCACAGCACATAAGCGCCAATGTCCGGATCCAGCGTAAACATGTGCACGCCGTTCCCGGTCGTGTAGGTCAACACCGTGCTGCTGCCGTAGACGACATAGCCGGCCGCCACTTGCTCGAAACCGGGCTGCAACAAGTGCACCACGGGATTCTCGCGATTCCATTCTCCGGCCTTACGGCGCAGGACCGAGAAGATCGTGCCGACCGACACGTTGACGTCGATGTTGCTGGATCCGTCCAGCGGGTCGAAGAGCACCATGTAGCGCCCTTCTTCACTCACGTCCTTGACCATGTGCGGTTCGTCGTCTTCCTCCGAAGCCATAATTCCGATGTTGCCGCGGTAGCCGAGCGTCCGCAGCAGTGTCTCGTTGGCGATGCGATCCAGCTTCTGCACGATCTCGCCCTGCACATTGATCCGACCGTCCGCGCCCAGGATATCGAGGAGTCCCGCGCGGCGCACCTTGGACTCGATGATCTTGGTGGCTAGGGTGATGCCCGACAGCAGCCAACTGAACTCGCCGGTCGCTTGGGGGTGCTTCCGCTGCTTCTCGATGATGTGGCTCTGAACGGTGATGATTTCCGAACTCGTGGGATCCGTGGACATTCGCGCTACCTCCCTGATCATCGAAGTCCATCCGGACTTCGCGTTGCAGGCGGATGTGTACGCACATTATCACCTGAATCCCGGGAGGCGTCAATCGGACAACGCCTCGAGGGTCACGACGATCACGTTGTAGACGGCGTGGCAACCCGCCGTGATGCCGTATCCTCGAAGGAGGAACAAAGCACCCAAATACACACCGGCCATCGTGCGGAACGCGAATCGACCGAACTCGTAGGGCTCGCGTCCGAGGGGTTGGTGATGATGCGCCGCGAAGAGCACCGCCGCGAGCACCACCGCCAGAATCAAGGCCCGCCGCTGTTTGAGCTTCAGGACGTCTTCCAGCAGGATGACGATCGCCGTGACCAGGATGAGCCGGAAGATCAATTCCTCGTAGACGCCGGCGCCCGTACTGATGACCACATTCTCGAGCCACTCCGTCGGCGGACTTTGATCCAGGGCGGTGTAGCGAATGAAACGGTGCAGCAGGAACAGCGGCGCCGTCCAGACCAGCGATTCACCCATCATCCCCAGGAGCGTCGCCGTGCGAACCGTCCAGCGATCGCGCGACACGATATGAGTGATCAACAAAATGGCAATGATCAAGAAGCCCGGGAGGATGATGCCGGCCGCTCCGAGAACGCTGAAGAACAGTTCCATCAAATGATAGGCGATGACGCGATCGGACTGACCGAACGATGCGGAAGGGTCCAGCCGGGCGGCGCC
>JADFJZ010000175.1 GCA_022565195.1 Planctomycetota bacterium
GCAGCGCAGGTCCGCGAAGTCGCGCATCTCCAGCCAGTTGATCAATTCTTCGGCGCGCGCCTCCGCACGCCCGCGCTCGATACCGTACATCTCGCAAAAAAAGACGAGCGTCTCGCGAGGTGTGAGCCTCGGATACAACCCAGTGTTCGCGGTCAGGAATCCGATCTGTTTCTTGACGGCCTGGGCGTCGTCAAGGACGTTGTGCCCGTTGAGCAGAGCGTCACCGGCGGTCGGCGCCATCATGCCGCTGAGCATTCGCAGCGTCGTCGTTTTGCCGGCGCCGTTGGGGCCCAGCAAGCCGTAAATCTCGCCGGCCTCGATCGAGAAGCACACCTCCGCGACAGCCCGCTTGACGCTGCCGTCCGGCTGTGGAAATTCCTTCGTCAAGTTGCGTGCGACAATCATGCCCACGGGAACGCGCCCACGATCTATCGAATTACGATGCAAGTGATTAGGGTAAACGGCGACCGTTGCCGGCTCCATCCTCAACGCAGCCAAGAGACTGAGTATTCTATCGACTCTCCGGAGCTTGTGTTCGGCAAAAGTTGTGCGAGAATGTTCGCGGCAACGGTGATCGGAGTTTGGAGGCCGGGCACGGCACCGCTGAAAAGAGCACAACCCGTTGAAGGTCTTAGCCTTGGGAGAAAGTCAATGGCGGAGAAACGAATTGAGGCAGACAGCATGGGCGAGATGACGATCCCCGGCGATGCCTATTGGGGAGCGCAGACGCAGCGCGCTGTAGAGAACTTCCCGATCAGCGGCTACCGCTTCGGGCGGCGGTTCGTTCGGGCGCTGGGTTTGATCAAGCGGGCAGCCGCGCGGGCCAATCTCAAGCTCGACCGGCTGGACGGGGAGCTTGGCAAGTTTATCGAGCAGGCCGCCGGCGAAGTGATCGAGGGCAAGTTGGACCGGCACTTTGTGCTCGATATTTTCCAGACCGGCTCGGGCACCAGCACCAACATGAACGCCAACGAAGTCATCGCCAACCGAGCGATCGAGTTGGCCGGCGGAAAGATTGGTTCGCGTGATCCAGTTCACCCCAACGACCACGTCAACAAAGGCCAGTCCAGCAACGACGTCATCCCCACGGCGCTGCACGTCTCGGTGGCTGAAGCGCTGCATTACGACCTCGTCCCCGCGCTGGAGTTGCTGGCCAACAAGCTGGAGATCAAGTCGAAAGCGTTTGACAAGATCGTCAAGATCGGCAGAACGCATCTCCAGGATGCCACCCCGATCCGGCTGGGGCAGGAGTTCTCAGGCTACGCGGCGCAGGCCCGCTTGAGCATTCAGCGCTGCAACAAAGCGATCCGCGCGTTGCGCGAGTTGGCCATCGGCGGCACAGCCGTCGGCACGGGCATCAATACGCATCCCGATTTCGCCAAACTGGTCTGCGAAGACTTGACCAAAGAGACCGGCATCGAATTCGTCGAGGCGGCGAATCACTTTGAAGCCCAGGCGTCGAAAGACGCAATCTGCGAGGCCTCCGGGCAGCTTCGCACCATCGCGGTCAGCTTGACCAAGATCGCAAGCGACATTCGCCTACTGGGCAGTGGGCCTCGGTGCGGGTTCGGCGAATTGAAAATCCCGGCCGTCCAGCCGGGCAGTTCGATCATGCCGGGCAAAGTCAACCCAGTGATGTGCGAAATGGTCGTCATGGTCGCGGCCCAAGTCACTGGAAACGATACCGCGGTGGCCCTCGGCTGCCGCGACGGGCATCTGGAGCTGAACGTGATGATGCCGATGATGGCTCACAATTGTCTTGAGTCGATCCGCCTGCTGGGCTCGGCCGCCCGGACGTTTGCGGAGAAATGCGTCGATGGCATCGAAGTTGACGCCGAGCGGTGCAGCGAACTGGTCGAACAATCTTTGGCAATGTGTACGAGCTTGGTGCCCGAGATCGGCTACGACAAATCCGCCGCCATCGCCAAGGAGGCCTACCGTACCGGCAAAACGGTCCGGCAAGTGGCGCTCGACCAAGGCGTGCTCGACGAAAAGAAGCTGAACGACGTGCTCGATCCAACTTCAATGACCGAACCGCACTGAACAGAGTCAGATAAACCGCAGAGATCGCAGAGGACGCAGAGATGGATTGGGAAAGAGGAAAACAAGAATTATCTCTGCGATCTCTGCGATCTCCGCGGTAAAATCCGTCCGAAAAAAGGTGAAGAAACGAAAAAACGTACCGATCCGCGCTGAAGTGAACAGGGACATGAGCTTGTGGGCGGGTTACGGGGTCGCCGCGCGACGGTGTGTGGCGATCAGAGCGACAATGATCGCAATGGCATAGGACGACTGCACGCCGGCGATCTTGGCGAGAATCCAGGGATCCGGGATCGGCGGAAAGCCGCCCCATTGCTCGAGGGCCCAAATGGAGCCGGCAGTGCAAGCGGCGGCCAGGAACGTCCAGTACACGACTTGGCGATGCCAGGCGCGGGCCCGATGGGAACCCGAAAGCCCGCTCAGCGCAGCGCAGAGCAGGAAAACCCCGGCCAGAATCATCACCACGAGCCAACTCACTGCAATCACGCCCTGAGCGTATTGCGTTCGCAGTATGGATGCTTGAAACTCCTGCTGCCGTTCACGCAAGCTCGTTCGCACAGTACGGCCGATCTTTGGATTGCGTTGGCGTTCTTGCTCGACCAACCGCCGAGCTTCGGCGAGGGGGTCATCGACGTCTTCGATATTCGGTGGCGGATCTTCGTCAACCGGCCACGAGTCTGGCGCCGAGAGATCCTGCAACTCCATTTGAAATCCAAAGAAGACCCCCAGGTTGTTCAACAGGATGCGCTCGGAAGCCAAGTCGCCGGCCCACAAGCCGCCACACACCCAGCCGAGAAGCGCGATCAGGGAACACGCGCCCGCAAGCCGAGTGAGCGGCGAGGCCAGCCGCTCGGCGACCTGCACCTCTTTGAGAAGATTCTCGCTCATTGGCTGGACGGTGCTTCGGAACATGTCAGTTTGAAGGTATCCAATCGCGCGGGCCGACGCTGATGACGTGCCCGCCTTCGGTAATGGGGTATTCTTCCAGATATTCGCCGATCGATTCGCGGCTGACCGCATCGACCTCGGCCAACCGCTGCTCGACGGTGCGGGGCCCGCCGCGATAATCCACGTCGTCCAGCAATTGCCCCAATCGATAGTAAGGCGATTCGCTCTCGATGGCCAGCGAAGTGCGGCGGCGGTTCTTCACGCGCTGCACTTCCTCGGGGCGCGGGCCGTCGCGGGTCAGCTTCACGGCTTCGGCGTGCATGGCATCGAAGAGTTCTTCGCACTTCTCCGGGTCGCACTCGCCGGCCAGCACCATCACGCCACAGTCTTCATAGTCGATCCGCCATACGGATACGCTCGGTGCGATGCCTTTCTGTTCGATCTCCCAATAGAACCGCGAGTTGTCGCCGCCCAGAATCGACGCCACTGTCTCGGCGCTCTCTTCAAGCGGGTCACAGCCGCCGTTGGACGGGAACACGTGCCCGAGTTCCTGACGGTTGTAGCGCGAATAGACCTTACAAGACTTGCCCGGCGTGAACGTCGGCTTCGATCGGCTGTTTGTCGAAGGCGACGGCTGCCAGTCGCCGCACAGTTCTTCGGCGACATCGATGATCCGTTGCGGTTCGACGCTGCCCGCCACGACCAACACCAGGTTGTTTGGTGCATAGCGGCGGACAAAGTAGTCGTGCATTTGATCGCGGGTCATATCGCGAACGGTCTTCTCATACCCCAGCACCGGCCAGGACAACGGGTGGCCGGGGAAAATCTGTTCATTGAGAAAGTCATACGCCAGATTCTCCAGATGGTCGTTCGACATGGCGATTTCTTCGAGGATGACGTTTTTCTCCATGTCGAATTCGTCCGGCGGAAGCAGGGACTTCATCATATCCGCCAACAATTCGATTTGCTGCGTAATGCTGTCGGCCCGCACCCACCCATAGTAAAACGTGCGGTCCTTCATGGTGTAGGCATTGTAGGTGCTGCCCATGTCGTCGAAGTCGATGGTGATCTGGCGCCAGTGTCGTTTGGCGGTTCCTTTGAAGCACATGTGCTCCAGAAAATGCGACACGCCGGCCAACTCCGGCGTCTCATCGCGCCCGCCGGTCCGCGAATAGAAACCGGCCGCCGCGCCTTTGACCTCCGGCATGCGCTCGATCACGATCCGCAGACCGTTCTCCAATCGATGATCCACAAAGGGGCTATTCATACTCACCTCACTTATATCGACGCGGCGACGCCGCGGTTTCACCTACCACAACCTCTTGCTAGTTAAACGGTTATGTTCGCCGGGCCCAGCGTCAGGACGCTCAGCCGATCGCGCGGGAAGCGGTCCAGGTAATCCTTGACGTCGGCAATCGTGACCGACTGCACCATCGCGACCTTGTATTCGGTGGGCACAATCTCGCCGAGCTGGAAAATATCTTCCGCCATCGCGCTGCAATGGGCTCGCGTGATGTCGCCGCGCGTTTCGATCTTTGAAACGATGCCGGTGATGGCCCGCCGCAGCTCGGCTTCTTCCACATCCTCACCCAGCCGATCGATCTCGCGCAGCAGCGTGTGGTATGTCTTCTCGCATCGTTCCGGCTTCGACGACGCGCCCAGATAGACGATGCCGATGCCGCGCGGGTGTTCCGTATTCGCGGTGACCCAGTAGACCAATCCCTGCTTCTCGCGCACTTCCGTGAACAGACGAGAACTCATGCCGCCAGAGAGAACACCCATGGTGACCGCTTGCACGTAGCGCTGCGGATCGTTCAGAGACGCGCCGGGATAGCAGATGCCGATGTGCTGCTGCTCGAGATCCTTTTCGTGGTGGGACACCTGCGGTTCAAACTGATATGGAAATGGTTCGCGTCCCGCTTTCTGCGCGCTCCCTAACTTCCCGAACAGCGCATTGAGTTGGTCCTCAAGCCGTGCCACGTCGATCGCCCCGGCCACGACCACTTGCATTCGGCCGGCTTGATAGAATTCGCGCCAATGCGCTTTGGCCTGCTCCGG
>JADFJZ010000176.1 GCA_022565195.1 Planctomycetota bacterium
ACTAAGCCACCTCCAACTGGAATTAGTCTGCAGGAGGATATAGAAGTTACATTTATTAGGATTGGTTTCCAGGAAAATTCCAACTGGAAGGGAACCATTGATGACATTGATGAACTTATTATTTTGGTTCCGAATGGCCTTGAACTGGGTTTGGAGGATCTAGAAAAATCCTGCAATAGAGAATTTCAGCCTTATTCACTAAGTATGTGTGAGGCCAGCTGTGATGATATCTACAATAATGTAAGAAATGAGAGAGGTAAAAGTGATAGGATTGCTGCTTGTAATGAAAACTGTGGATTTTTATTCGGAGCTAACAGTGACAGGCCTGAAGACAAATTTGTAGGCTATAAATTAAATGTAGAAAAAATAAAACAGGAGATTGAAGTACATGGTGAGAAAATAAAAGACAATGAAAGATTCAGGAATTATAGGTGTGTCTTATTGGCAAAAAATCCTGCTTTGATTTTGGGCAACACTCCTCTATCAACAAAATACTTCAGATCAAGAGCCAGATACAGATATACAGTTGAGGAAACGAAGAGTGTTACAATCAAGAAGGTTCCATTCGAAACTACAACTTTAACTTTAGATATAGACGACCTGCAGGACAGGAATGAGATTGAAAATAGGATAATTAATGTTGCCCAATCAATCAATGTAGATCCACTAGTCGCGTTAGCAATCGTAAATCATGAGACCGGAGGCAATTTTAAACATTGTGAAGATGGAAGAACTTATGATTGTGATACGAAAGAGGAAGTTGTGTGCAGCATAATTGATGGAGAAAGGGGCAGTTGTGGCCTGATGCAGATAAATATAAGGACACATGACATCAAGAAATACGACGCCAGAGGCTCGACGGGTGGAACTCCCCCTCGCCACCGCAGCACACAAGCTCGACAAGGTGCTGAGCCGGCAGGAGATACTGGATCTACAGCGCACCGTCCGCCGCGTACCGGCGGCGCCGCAGGTGATTCGTCACGCGCTGGATCTTGTGCGCGGCACCCGGCCGCCGGAAACGGACAGTCCGGACTTCATCAAAGAAATGCTCAGTTGGGGCGCAGGTCCGCGTGCGGTGCAATATCTCATTCTGGCGGGCAAGGTTCGCGCCGTGCTGCACGGCAGATACCACGTCGCCGTCGATGACATCCGTGCCGCCGCCAAGCCGGTGCTGCGGCATCGCATCGTGACCAACTACTCAGCCGAGGCGGAGGGCTACACGCCCGACCGCATCATTGACCGGCTTCTGGAATCCATACAACCGAACGAATCAGCGATTGGCAACGATGAGCGACTCCAGAAAGTACTTGCGCCCTGAGATCCTGAGCCGGATTTCCAGACTGGAGCTACGCGCGCGAACCGTCGTCGAGGGCTTCGTCAGCGGAATGCACCAGAGTCCGTACCACGGATTCTCCGTCGAGTTCGCTGAACATCGCGAGTATGCGCCCGGCGACGACATTCGGCACATCGACTGGCGCGTGTTCGCGAAATCCGATCGATACTACATCAAGCAATATGAGGAAGAGACCAACCTGCGGTCGCACATCCTGCTCGACTGTTCGGGCTCGATGGATTACCCGGACTCCCGGCGCGCCGCGCGCACCGGGCGAATGACCAAATGGGATTATGCCTCGACGGTAGCTGCTTCGCTGGCATTTCTGCAATCGAAGCAGCAGGATGCCATCGGGCTCACGCTGTTCGATCACGAGATCCGGCGGCAAATCCCCAGCGCCGCCAACCCGCGCCAGTTGTCCAACATGATCCGCATCATCGAAGAACACGCGCCGCACGGCAAAACGAATGTGAAAATCCTGTTCCGCTACCTGGCGGATCGCATCAAGCGCCGCAGCATGGTCGTGGTCATCTCCGATTTCCTGACGGATTTGGACGACGTGATCGCAGGGCTCCAGCGCCTGCGCCACACACGCCACGAAGTGATGGTCATGCACGTTCTGGATCAAGATGAACTCGAATTCCCGTTTGTGGATCAAACGCTCTTCGAGGGCATCGAGTTTGACCAGGAGTTGCTGACGGACCCACAGGCCCTGCGCAAATCTTATCTCGAGCAAGTGGAGCGCTTCATCCATCGGCTGCGCTCCTTCTGCGCGGACAGTCGAATCGACTACATACTGCTTTCGACGGCGGATCGGCTGGATGTGGCCCTGGCGACGTTTCTGGCCCGGCGTTCCCACGCCATGCGGACACGCGCACGATGATGGCCAACCATGCGATCCTCGCGGGTTTGGTCACGCCGTGGCTTTTTGCCGCCGGCAGCGCCGCCGTCAGCATTCCCATCATCATTCATTTGTTGGCGAAACGAAGGTTCAAGCGCATTCGCTGGGCGGCCATCGATTTTCTGATCCTGGCGGAAAAGGAAAATCGCCGCAGGATCAACATCCAGCAGTTGATTCTGCTGATCTTGCGTTGCCTCGCAATCTTCCTGTTGGGCCTGCTGCTCGCCCGCCCCTACATGCGCCCCACGGGCTTGGCCGGCGTATTCGGCGCCGAGGCGCCCCGCCACCGCGTATTCATTCTCGACGACTCGTTCAGCATGAGCTACACGACCGGCGCCACGACTACCTTTGACAAAGCGCGCTCCACGGTCCTTCGGCTGCTCGAATGGTCGTTTCAAGAAACGCCGCACGATCGAATCACGCTCTTGAAAACGTCCCGGCCGCAAGAGCCCATCGCCGGCAACATCATCCTTGACGACAAGCAACTGCTGGAACTGCGTTCGACAATCGAACGTCTGGAACCGTCATCACTGCCGTCCCATTTTGACGACTTGCTGGCACAGCTCGTCGAGGGCCTGCTCGCCGACCCAGAGGAGCTAAACACAGCGATATACATCGTGAGCGATTTCCAAAGCAACGACTGGCTCAGCAGCCAGCGGTCAGCAGTCGGCGGTCAGCGGTCAGCACTCAGCGGTCAGCAGTCAGCGACCGGTTCGCCTCTGTTCGCGTTTGACGATTGGCCTGAATTCAACAAGCCGGGGATTATCCTCATCCAAGTGGCAGAGGCGGAGCGGCCAAATGTCGCGATTACGGCATTGCGCGCGACGCAGCCGCAAATGGTGGCGACGATCGACAGTCGTGTGATCGCTACGATCAGCAACTTCAGTGCTCAGACCTTCGAGGAACAAGAACTGCGCGTGTATCTCAACGATGCCGCTCAACCCGCCGTGCCTATGCCGGCGATCCTGCCCGGCCAATCCGCCGACGTGGCCATCGACCTCACTTTCCCCGAGGATGACTTTCAGCAGGTTCGCGTGGAGATTCCCACGGATTCGCTCGGGCTTGACGATCAATGCACGACGGCCTGGCGCGTGCAATCGGCGATCAAAGTGCTGCTGGTCAACGGCGAGCCGAGCACGCGAACGATCGATGATGAAGTCGCGGTGCTGCGAACAGCCCTGCACCCCGAGGGCGAAGTCTTCAGCGGCGTGCAGGTCGAAATTGCGGACGAATCCGAACTCGACAACATGGATCTGGATGACGTTCACTTGCTGATACTGGCCAATGTGTATCGTCTGAGCGAGGAAACCGTCGGCCGAATCGAGTCATTCGTAGCCGGCGGCGGCGGGCTCGCGATTTTCCTCGGCGACCAGGTCGACGCCCAGCTCTACAACGAACGACTGTTCAAGAACGGCGCCGGCCTGTTGCCGTGTCAGTTAGGCCAAGTGATTACGGTAACGGAGGCCACCTCGCCTCCCGGCTTGACCGGCGATTGGACCCACCCAATGCTCCGCGTCTTCAGCGGCGAGCAGAACCCGTTTTTGTCCAGTCTCGCCTTTTGGCAGTATTTCGAGTGCGTTCCGCCCAGCACCGAGGACGACGAAGAGTCGAATGTTCGCGTTGTCGCTCGTTTCAGCGACGCGCGCCAATTGCCCGCCATCGTCGAGTCCGCCGGTGGCGGATCGGGCAGGGGCAAGGTGCTCCTGATGGCATCCAGCGCCGATTCCGAATGGAACAATTGGCCTGGGCGCCCCAGCTACTTGGTGGCCATGCTGGAAATGTGCCAGTACGCCGCCAGGCCCGATCGGACGCGAGCACATCTAACCGCCGGCGGATCGCTGCGCGTGTTTCTGGACGCCGCCCGATACCAAAGTGAAGCTGTGCTCAGGACACCAAATTACCCCTCGGAGCCGGAGATTGCGCTCCGTGGAGAACCGCAGGCTGGCGGGCGGGCCATTGAGTTGCATTGGCCGGAAGTCGATCATGTCGGCGTTTACGAATTGCTGCTGACACGCGCGGACAGCGCCCAGGAACGAAGGCTGCTGTCCGCACATTTGGATTCGCGCGAGAGCAACCTCGCTTCCTGCACTGAGGCTGAACTGCGCCGATCTGCACCGCAGATCGATTTTGAATTCATAAACGATGTGGCCGTGCTCGCTGCGAAATCGGATGAAGCATTGCGCGAATTCTGGCCGGCGCTTCTCATCGGCGTGGTCATGCTGTTGATGGTGGAACAATCCCTGGCTTGCTGGTTTGGTCGCGTGTCATGACGCATTGGGCACACGAAAACTCGCTGCCGACGCTGCTTGCTCAAGTGAATATTGAGCGGCGGTTCGAGTTGACTCGCCTGCCCGAGAACTGGGCGGCGGTGCTGGGCCTGGCCCTGCTCGCCGGCTTGTGTTGGTGGGTGGTGCGCACGTACCGGGTCGAAGCCCGCGCGGGCTCGACGATGGCCCGCCGGATGTTCCTCGCCGGCGTGCGTTGTGTCGTGGTGCTGCTGTTGGCGCTGATTTGGCTGGAGCCGGTGCTGGCGACTTACCTGCATCAGCGGTTTGAGTCGTACACACTCGTTTTGGTCGATGGCTCGTCCAGTATCCAAATCGCGGACCACTACCTGGACGCCGAAGAGAAACAAACCCTGGAGGACTTCTTCGAGCAGGTCGGCGGCGACGAAGTGCCGCCCGGGCCGTACCCGCGCGCGGACCTCGTCGAGTTGATCCTCAAGGGAAACAACGGCTCTT
>JADFJZ010000177.1 GCA_022565195.1 Planctomycetota bacterium
ATTCTGCATCCCATCGACGCCCTGCGCTACGAATAAGCGATCGACATTACCACCACGCCATCCGCGCCCAACTATTGATGTTTGAATAGATTGCTAAATCGGCGTGATTGGGAAAATGGGCGAATCCGTCCTGCATGAGGCCTCGCGCAGGCTCCCGACAAGTCGGGATTTCATTCCGCCAGCGGCTCCTTGTTTCGTTCGCTATTCAAACATCAATGAAATCACAGGCGACCGACCCTCCGAGTTCCTCAAGAACTCGATCGGAATCGTGTCGGCAGCCCTGTGAGTCTTTCTTACGGACTCCCGGGCCGGGCCAACATGCGGTCGCACAGCTTCCGAAGGGTCTCTCGGTCAGCTCAGACTCTCAGGCAACCATCTCGCGGCTGTCCATGTTGGCCGCGAACCGCTGCCGGAGCCGGCCGAGCACATCCTTGTGGATCTGGCTGACGCGTGATTCCGACAGATCCAGGACCAGGCCGATCTCCGCCATGGTCAGCTCTTCGTAATAGTACAGAATCAACACCAGCCGCTCTTCGCGGGTCAGGCCGCGCGTGATGTATTCGGTCAGGAATTCGCGAGACACCTTGGCAGACGGGTCCACTTGCCGCGTATCGCCGGTGTCCCATCCGCGCGTCGAGGTGCGTCCGCTGTTATCGGACTCTGGTTCCATGGCGCTGAAGTGAACTTCCTTGCCCAACTGGGACAGCCGAGACAAGTGCTCATAGCGGGCGAGGGTGATTCCCATGCGCGTCGACACTTCGTCGCTGGTTGGCGGGCGCCCCAATTCGGAGTCGAGCAACTCGCGGGCGATCATGCGTTTCTTCTCGAAGGTGCGAACCGTCCGAGACTGGGCATCGAGGCTTCGCAGCCAGTCCATCACGGCACCGGTGATGCGCTGCTGGCAGAAGGTCTCGAACTTGGCCTGCCGGGCGGGGTCGTAGGCTTCGACGGCCTCGATCAGTCCGTCGAATGCGGCGCTGCAGATCTCGTCATAACTGATCTGCGCGGGCAGCCGCCGCGTCAGGCGAGAGGCGTGCGCGTACACCAGCGGACTCAGAGTCTCCACGATGGTGTTTCGTGTCTTGACGTCTCTGTTCTTGAGATACCGCGTCCAGAGTTTGGCAATCTCGGTTTTGGGTTGCTTGGCCTTTCCGTTGGCCGCGCGCTTGGTTGGGGCTGTCGTCTTCTTCATAACAACACTCCTTTGTTGTTGGGGCGAAGAGTCTGTTTGACGGCAAGTTACCTACGGCGTTCTCCAAATAGACAAGTGCGAATCAAGAGGCATTTCAAACGAGACTCTTTCGGAATGGGACACAGTCAGACCTCCTTGTCCGACAAAGCTAGATGTATATAGCTTCAAAAATCGGGAGTGCAAATTCTTTTTTGGATTATTTGATCAGTTTTCCGAAGGCGCATATTCCGAGATTGGGATAACGCTGGGATTTCACAAGTGTACTATGATTTTCAGTATTGATAAGCGGGATGCGGCTATTGGCCGAGCCACTGCGCGAGATTGATCAATATGGATACAAACGACACGAACGCCAGCACGACCACCGCCCAACCCAGGCCTGCGCCATTCTTCTCAGAGTCGTCAATATACAACGCCGGCATCGACAGCGTCTCGCCGCCGACGGCCAACTCGTGCAACACTTCGTGGTCATACTTGTTGCGGGCGATCAACGGCGGTTCGCCGCGGAGTGCCGCCTCGAGGTCGATGATCAGGTCCTTGGCGCTGGCGTAGCGGTCTTCAGGCTTCTTGGCCATCATGACCTCGATCATTTCACCCACTCCGGCGGAGAGTGACGTGTTGATGTGATCGGCGGGCACCAGCACTTCCTTCAGATGCTTGTGCATGACCGACGAAGGCGTGTTGCCCTCGAACGGCACTTTCCCGGTCACCATGTGATAGAAGGTCGCGCCCAGCGAGTAAATGTCCGCCCGAGTGTCGATGTTCACTTCGCCGCGGATCTGTTCGGGACTGATATAGTACGGCGTGCCATACGCTCTGCCGGCCTCCGCCAGAGCGGCTTCCTTGTCGCTCATTTCGCGGGCCAGGCCCATGTCGGCCAGCTTCACGACATTCTGGTTGGTGATCATGATGTTCTTGGGCTTGACGTCGCGATGCACGAACCCGCGCCCGTGGGCATGTTCCAGGGCGCTCGCGGTCTGTATGATCACCTGGATGGCTTCCTGCTCATCGTAGCACTGCTTCTCACGCAGGTCATCCCACACGGTCCGGCCGTCAATGTACTCCATGACAAAGTAGTGGTAGCCGCCCGCTTCGCCGACGTCGATGGCCTGCACGATATTGATATGGCTCAAGCGGGCGGCCGCCCGACCCTCTTTGCGGAATCGGCTGACGAATTCCTCGTTCTCGCTCATCCGCCGGGGCAGGACTTTCACGGCCACAATCCGATCGAGGCTCAATTGCTTGGCCTTGTATACCGTCGCCATGGCCCCCTGGCCTAACCGGCCGAGAATCTGAAATCCGGGGATCTGTTGAGCCGGTCGATAGATCGAGTCGCCACGCGAGTCTTCGCTCAAGCGGTTGATCTGCGATGGCGTCACGTAGCCCTTCTCGATCAACGTCTTGGCCAGGGCGTTGGGCTCACCGTTTTTCTGGAGGAGTTTGGCTTCTTCCGCGCAGGCAGCCACTTCGTCCGCCGTGGCGAGCTTGCTATCGACCACGACGCGCACCAAGGTGCTGTCGTCCAAGGCCATACTGATGACTTCCGCGCGACTCACGCTCTTTTTCAGACCTCCCGGAAGGGGCAGACCGGCGAACCACTGAGGTGATACAAGCTCCGCAGTTTACACATCCACACACGAACCATCAACGCTCGCCGCCCCGTTCCAGCGGGAAGATCCCACCACATCGGGCCTTCTTGCCGCCGCTGGGCAAGCGTTTGGCCTGTGAGCGGGCCTCTCTCAGGCCCACATACTATGTTACACAAAACTATAGGCTCGAAATCATCTAATTTCTCTGTCAGCCATCCCCAAAAAAGTCCGGCTCAGGAGCTTCGCGGCCTGCGCGGGCTGACTCGGCGCAAGTCCAATGAAGTGACCGAGCTTACGCCGATGATCCACATCCCAGATACACGGCACGGGCATCCGCGCACCCTGTGGAAACAGAGCGGCCACAATGACCCGGCGGAGATTCTCTAATCCGTGACCGTGGAGGGCGGATACCACCGCGGGCGCAGCCCCGCTTATTTTAGAGACATCTAATTTTGGCTGATCCGGGCCGACAAGGTCTGACTTGTTGAGCACGACGACCAATTTACGGCGATCCAGGAGTCCGGTCAGCCACTCCTTGCGGACCTGTGTCGCCGGACCCGTAGCATCGAGAACAAGGATCTGCACATCGGCAGAGCGAATGACGGGTTGCGCCAAGCGAATGGCCTGCTCTTCGATTGGATCGGCGTCGGCCCGGAGACCGGCGGTGTCGGCGAGCACGATCGGGATGCCGTCGATGGCAATCGGGTGATGAACCCAATCGCGCGTGGTGCCGGCCTCTTCGGACTCGATGCTCCACGGCTTTTCAAACAAGCGATTGGCCAGTGTGGACTTGCCCACGTTGGGAGGGCCCACGATCACGACGCGCGCCCCATCCAGCAAGACCTGCGCCCGATCGTACGATTCCATCAGCACTTCGAGCCGGTCGACGGCCGACGAAATCTCCCCTTGCAGGAGCAGCTCCATGGCCTCTTCGATCACGGGAGGCAATTCTGTTATCTGGCGGGTCAGCCAAAGGGCGATCCGCTTGGTTTGGGCACGCGGCAAGTGTGTCATGACCGCCGCCTCAATGGAAGAGAGATCGGCCCAGGCTGTTTCCGTCGGCAACGTGGACACCACACGCGCGCCTGCGCTTTGCAGGCTCATCAAGATCCGCTCGACGACACGGACGCTCCCGTGAGTGGTGATGCAAACGGTTTGAGCATCGGCCTGCGGATCGTCCGTGACCACGATCACGTCGTCCACGTGCTCCTCACCGTCCATCCAGCGGGCCAGCTTTAATTGGTCGGCAGGCAGGTCAAGTGTGCGCGTTTGGCTTGGCGTCTTGAGAAATCCGCGCGTCACCGCCAGTGCGCCCGGGCCGGCCACCTGGATCACGGCAACGCCGCCCACCCCGCGTGGGCTGGTCACCGCGGCGACCAATTCCGGCTCGTCTGTAGGTCGTTCAAGATTTAGAATCAAGCGCTCCATATGCTTTGAGATAGGCCAGAGCCACACCGCGCAGGCACAGATTCGGTACCAGCCGGTCGGCGATTTCGAGCGACTCGGCGACGAGCGGCGCGTCGTTACCCGTGAGAAACAGCGCCGGCCAGTGGCCCAGAATGTCGGAATAGGATTCGACCAATCGTCTGATGGCGCCGATGCTGCCGTAGAAGATACCCGAGCGGATCGCTTGCTCCGTGTTTTGACCCAACGGGCCCGACGGGCGCTCGACGACGATTTGTGGAAGCAGCGCCGTTCGCTCCGCCAGCACGCCGGCCTGAAGCCCGAGGCCCGGGAAGATCGCGCCGCCAATGAAGTGGCCGTCGTCGTCCACGCAATCAACGGTGATGGCAGTGCCGAGGTCAGCCACAACGCAGGCCCGGCCTTCAGTCGCATACGCCGCGGCAGCGCAGCACAGGCGATCCATGCCTACGGATTCCGGCTTCTCGATCTTCGCATCGATCGGAGCGGGCAGTTCATCGCCGACGACCAGCACCTTCTCGCCCGTAACGTCAGCCGCAACAGTCTTGAGCTGCTCCAGCATATCCGGCACTACGGAACAGGCCACGATCGCTTTTGACGCACCCAGTTCTTTCCACAGATAGGCAATCAAAACGCGAATCACATCGAATTCCGAACAGGCGAATGATTCGGCTGCGCGAATGTCGCCGTGATCCCATATTCCCATCGCAATCGACGTGTTGCCGATGTCGATCACCAACAACTGCTCTCCCGCTTTGGTT
>JADFJZ010000178.1 GCA_022565195.1 Planctomycetota bacterium
ATCCATATCGCCGAAGTGGTCTGCCAGCAGCCCAGCCGTCGTTGCACCAATGTGCTGAATGTTCAGAGCGGTCAAGAGTCGCACCAACGGCTGCTTCTTGCTCGCTTCAATCCCCTTGAGTACGTTGACCACACTCTTCTCACCCAGGCGATCCAGTTCGAGCAGACGCTCCCGTTTGTCGCCCAACTTGTAGATGTCCGCATAACTGTGGATCATCCCGGCGGCCAGCAGTTGATCGATGAGCGCCGGCCCCGCGCCTTCGATGTCCATCTGATTTCGACCGCAGAAGAAGATCAGCCGTTCGCGCAGTTGGGCAGGGCAGGTAGGATCGAGGCACCGCAAATAAACGCCGTTCTCGTCCTGGGCCACGTTCCCGCTGCACACCGGGCACGATGTGGGACGCCTGATCGGCTTGCCCTTTCGCTTACGCTTCGATTCCACCACGGACACTATTTGCGGAATGATCTCGCCCGCCTTTTCCACGATTACGGTGTCTCCGACGCGCAGGCCCAACCGCTCGACCTGATCGAAGTTGTGCAGGCTGGCGCGTTTGACGGTGGTGCCGGCGAGCAGCACGGGCTCCAGCTCTGCCACGGGCGTGATGGTACCGAGCTTGCCGACCTGAAAGGTGACGTCTTTGAGCAGCGTTTCGGCCTGTTCGGCTGCGAATTTGTAGGCGATGCACCAGCGCGGATAGCGGCTGGTGGCGCCGAGCGTTTCGCGCTGCGCGAGCGAGTCAACTTTGACGACCAGCCCGTCGGTCAAGTAATCAAGCTCGTGCCGTTTGACGTTCCACTCGTGAACCATGTCCAGCACGCCGTCGATCGAATCGTGCGTGCGGGTGTGCGGGCTGACCGGCACGCCCCATTCCTTGAGCTGCGCGAACAGCGCGCTCTGGGTCTCGAACTCGGCCCCCACAATCTCTCCGAGCCCGTGAGCCAGGAACGACAGACCCCGGCCGGCGATGCTCTGCGGGTCGAGCTGTTTGAGCGTGCCGGTGGTTGCATTGCGCGGGTTGGCGAACCGTGGTTCGCCGGCGGCTTCGCGCTTCTTGTTGAATTCCTCGAACGCTTTCAGCGGCCAGAACACTTCTCCGCGCACTTCTAATACTTTGGGCGGATCATCGGTGCGCAGCTTGAGCGGGATGGCGCGGATGGTTCTTGCGTTGTGCGTGACGTCGTCGCCCACCGTGCCGTCGCCGCGTGTCGCCGCCAGGACGAGTCGGCCTTTTTCGTAGCGCAGCGACGCCGCCACACCGTCGATCTTCGGATCAACGATGTAGCGATAGGACACGTCCTTGAGACGCTTCTTCACACGGCCATCGAAATCGCGCAGTTCCTGTTCGCTGTAGGTGTTGTCGATGCTCAGCATGGGCACGGCGTGCGTGACATGCTCAAAGCCGTCGATCGGCGCTCCGCCGACGCGCTGGGTGGGCGAATCCGGCGAGTGCAACTCCGGATGGGCCTCCTCCAGCTTCCGCAATTCGCGCAGGAGTCGATCGTACTCGGCATCGGAGAGGGTCGGCTGGGCCAGCACGTAGTAGCGATGGTCGTGTTCGCGAATCTGCTCGCGGAGGCGTTCGATTTGTTCAGCGATTCTGCTCACCAACGCATTTTACCGCCGCGCGCCGCCGGCGTAAAACAATCGTTTGACCTCTCCGAGGAGATTCAATTTTCGCCGGGTTTGAAGATCCACTTGTGGGCGGGGGTCTCGTAATCGAGCAACTCGTCCGGCGTGAAGTACAAGGCCAGCTCTTGTTCGGCGGTTTCGGGGGCGTCACTGCCGTGGATGAGGTTGTAAGTCTTGCTGGCGCTGAAGTCGCCGCGGATGGTGCCGGGCTCCGACTCGTAGCCGAAGGTCGCACCCATGAGCTTGCGGGCGATGCTGATGGCCCGCTGCCCGGCAACCGCCATGACTACCACGGGGCCGGCGGTGATGTACTCGATCAGGCCGGGGTAGAACGGCTTGCCTTTGTGCGGCGCGTAGTGCCGCTCCGCCAGTTCCGTCGGAATCTGCATCAGCTTCATGCCGACGATGAGCAGGCCCTTGTCTTCCAGACGCGAGATGATCTGCCCGATCAGCCCGCGCTGTACGGTGTCGGGCTTGAGAATGATGAGCGTTTTTTCCACAGTTTCCTGACCTCGTGTAAATTAAGGAGCCGCAAGCTTTAGCTTGCGAGAATCTTCATAGGAGGCGACGTTCTCACTCTTCGTGAGTCCGCGCGGGCTCAAGCCCGCGGCTCGTTGCGTCTCGGGCGTTCCGTTATGCGCCATCGAACAGCGGCGTGGACAAATAGCGTTCGCCGGCACTGGCCAGCACCACGATGATCATCTTGCCTTTGTTCTCAGGCCTGTTGGCCACCTCGTTCGCGGCACACAGCGCGGCGCCGGAGCTGATGCCGCACAAAATGCCCTCTTCTCTGCTGGCCCGGCGGGCCCATGCGAAGGAGTCCTCGTTCGAGACCTTGATGATGTCGTCGATGACGTCCATATTGAGAATCTCCGGCACAAAACCGGCCCCGATGCCTTGAATCTTGTGCGGGCCGGGTTTGACGTCCTGGCCGGCGTGCGTCTGGGTCAGCACGGGCGACGCTTCCGGCTCGACCGCGATGCACTTGAATTCCGGCTTGCGTTTCTTGATGGCTTCGCCCACGCCGGTGATCGTGCCGCCGGTGCCGATGCCGGAGATGAGGATGTCGGCCTTGCCGTCGGTGTCGTTCCAGATTTCCTCGGCGGTGGTCTTGCGATGGACTTCGGGGTTCGCGGGGTTCATGAATTGCTGCGGCATGAAGCTGTTGGGCGTTTCTTCGACGAGCTTGGTGGCCGCCGCAATGGCGCCGGGCATGCCTTTCTCCGGCGGCGTCAACACCACGTCCGCGCCCATCGCCTTGAGCAAGCTCCGCCGCTCGATCGACATGCTCTCGGGCATGGTCAGCTTCAGCTTATAACCCTTGGCGGCGCAGACGAAGGCCAGCGAGATGCCGGTGTTGCCGGACGTCGGCTCGATGATGATCGTGTCTTTGCTGATCTTGCCGTCACGCTCAGCCGCCTCGATCATCGACACGCCGATGCGGTCCTTGACGCTGGACAATGGATTGAAGAATTCGAGCTTGGCGTACACTTCGGCGTCGGACTGGATGATGCGGTTGATACGCACCAGCGGGGTGTTGCCGATCGTCTCAGTGATGTCTTTGAACAGTCGTGCCATGTTTTTCACCTCAACAGCTACAGTGTTTCGTCGGCCGTACGCAGAACCGCTTCAAATGCCTGCCGACTGAGATCGCCCGAAAAGTCGATCGCTGGGAGCGTACTATACGGAACGGGCTGCTCTGTTGCAAATCGAGTCCGGCGTACCAATCGTCCGCCCGAGAAACCAACGAGCCGCGAGCTTCAGCTCGCGCGGACTCACGCATAGTGAGAACGTCGCCCCCTGTGGGGATCCGCGCAGGCTGAAGCCTGCGGCTCCTTGGGAATTGGGATCAATCACCGATGTATTTGGCGTACAGCGACCGGGCGCGGCCGATGTCCTTCGTGCCTTTGATGATGGCTCGCCCGGTGGGAAAAACAGTGATTTCACATCCGTCCAGCCGCGCCTGGAGCAGGAAGTCATTGACCTTCGCCGGTTCGTCAACCACATCGGCCAGCTTCTCAGCGAGCGCGGCGAGGTCGAGCTGGCCGCGCCGGGCCTGATTGATCTGCACGGCGTCGCGGCCGCAGAGCACGGCGGCCTGCTGCCCGGCATCGCCGTCAAGATACTCGTACACGCCCTGCTTACAACAGGCGCAATCATCGACGGCGGAGTTGACGTTCATTTGCATGATGCGGCCGGTCCAAATATCAATCGAAGTCAGCTTGCGCGTGACTGCGTCCAGATTGCCGGAGAGAATCTTGAGGGCTTCAGCCGCCTGCAAACCCGCGACGATCCCGACCAGCGGCCCCAGAACGCCGACCGTGTCGCAGGTCGGGCTCATCTCCGGCGGCGGGGCCTGCTCGAACAGACATTTCAAACACGGCGTTCGGCCTGGAATGATGGCCATGGTCAGCCCGGTGGCTGCTACGCAGGCGCCGTAGATCCAGGGGATCTTGTGCTTGGCGGACACTTCGTTGATCAAATAGCGCGTTTCAAAATTGTCCGTGCCGTCGAGGATCAAGTCGGCGCCCTGGATCAGGGCTTCGATGTTGGCGTTGTTGGCGTCGTCGATCAGGCCTTCGACCGTGACCTCTGAGTTGATCTTGTTCAATTTGCGCCGCGCCGCCTCTGCCTTGGGCAGTTGATCGGCGACGTCCTGCTCATCGAACAATACTTGCCGCTGGAGGTTGTTGAGTTCGAGGAAGTCGCGATCGACGATTCGCAGGAAGCCCACGCCGGCCCGCACGAGCGTATCCGCGAGCACGGACCCCAGCGCCCCGCAGCCGATCAGCGTGACGCGCGATTCCGCTAGCCGCCGCTGGCCCGCCTCGCCGAGCGGTTCAAACAGGATTTGGCGTGAATAGCGATCCATGTCGCCATCGTATCACATCCGCGAGGGCACGTCCGCGCGAGCTGAAAACCCGGGTAGCGTCCTAATTCGAAAATCCCACCCCACACTCCGGACACCGATCCTTCGACGCGCGAAGATCGTAGCCGCACTTCAAACAGAGTCCGAGTTTGTGGCGGCGGCGGGTCCGACGGTGGCCCATGAATAGAGAGCAGAACAGGAGCGTACCTCACAAGATGCTTGGGATCCATAGGGGTACCTGCACGCCAGCGCTCTGTGGTAATCCATGGTATATGAATTCACCATACGGAAACCACCAGTCGGTCGTCCAGTCTACCCAGCCACGCCAAGCCAGGAACGAATCCGAGCCGAGCCAAATCACCCGAAAGTCAAACATGCTTTGCAGAGCGCCTGCATACCAAGAGCTGGAAGGTTTCTCCCACATTTTCGCGAACAACTTACCGGTGTCCGCGCCAATGCTGTAGG
>JADFJZ010000179.1 GCA_022565195.1 Planctomycetota bacterium
AAGCGCAGCCCAAGCACAACCGCCAAGACCACGACCGGAAAATCCAAGAAGAAGAAAAAACGCGCCGCCAAGTCCACGCGCAAAATCTCAGTGAGGCGAGAGACGTGAATGCGGAATGCCCGGTCCTTGTCCTGCGTCGGCGTGAAGCGCAGTTTGCGGGTGGTCGGTTGTCGAGCAGGCTTGAAAGCGGGCGATCGGATTCGAACCGACGACGTCCATCTTGGGAAGCCGGCAGCCTACCTCTGAATTGCGCCCGCATGCTTGATTCAAGCAATTATAGGAGCTTGCAGCTTTGGGCCACTCCGTCGTGAACCGCCGTCGGTCCTTTGAACTCCGTCTGGTTACATGCAGACTTCCAGGTTTCTTCCCGCTCTGGCAACCCTCACGCATTCTGCACGTCTGGAGTTCGGAGGCAGGCATGGAGCATGTCAAAAAGATGGAGGTGTGTTCCTACTGACCGCCAAGGGGCTCAGAGTGATGTCCTGCTTGGGCCGTCGAATTGTGACCCGCAAGCGTGATTGCTCAGGATGGCCTGGCTGGACTCGATGCATCGGTCATGAAGAAATTGGCATGGATGATCTTTCTGGCTGCGGCCGTTGTCTCTTCCGCCCGCACAACGGGTGGGACCGGCTTCGCCCGCGCTGAGCCGAGTAGCGAAGAACAAGTGCTCCGCGTGATGGTCTTCGATCCTACTTCGATGAAGGAAGCCTGGGACCAGTTGGTTGATCTGGCCCGCGAGTTTGAAGACGACAATCCCGGCGTGCGGGTCAAACTGCTGTCCGAAGGCGGCGGGGGGGACGTGCTCACGAAGCTCAAGATCATGCTGGCCGCTCGCCAGCCGCTCGACGTCGTTGCCATCGACGTGCTCGAGTTCTCCACCTTCCTCGCCGACGGCGTGCTGCTCGATCTGCAGCCATACTTCGACCGTGATGCCACGTGGGATCCGGCTGCGTACTACCAGACCGTTCTGGATGCGTTCCGCGGCCCAAACGGGCACCTCTACGGCCTGCCGTCCACTTTCACACCTTATGTCATGTACTACAACATGGATATCCTTGACCGCGCGGGAATCTCCTACCCGACTGCGGGCTGGACTTGGCAGGATCTCTTGGCGATCGCACGGGCATGCACCCAACGCACTGATCGCGGCCGACAATGGGGCATCTCGATCACGCAATGGCCTCAGGCGCTCGCCCCCTGGATCTGGCAGAACGGCGGACGATTCTTCAATGATGACTTGACGCGTTGCACGCTCGACGAACCTGAAGCGGTCGAAGCCATCGAGTTTCTGGCGCGGCTCTTCCACGTGGAGCAGATCGCCGCGACGGATGCCACGATGGAGGGCCAACTAACCCGCGGCGAGTTTCAGGCCGGCAACGTCGCCCTCTACGGCCCCGTCGGCTACTGGGAGGTCTACCGCTTCAAGGAGATTCGCAACTTCAAGTGGGACGTCTGTCCGCTGCCGCGCGGCAAAGAAGCAGCCACCTCCATCGCCCTCCGCAGCTACGTGGGCCTGCGTCATTCCGAGTATCCGGAGCTGACGTACAAGTTCATCCGTATGCTCGCGGAAGAGAAAATGTCGCGCACGCTCGCCCAGATTGGCAATGGTGTGCCGGGCCTGAAGAAGGTCGCCCGGAGCGAGTCCTTCCTGAAACCAGACGTAGCCCCGCGAAGCGAGCAGGTGTTCTTGGACGCGATCGAACACGCGCGCTTCTTGCCTGTATTCGCCAATTGGCGCGAGATCAGGCACCTCCTTCAGGCAGAACTGCAAGATTGCCTGATCTTCGGCAAGACCGACGCCAAAACCGCTTGCGCTCAAAGCGCGGTGAAGATCAACGAATTCCTAAGGCGCGAAAGCTACGAGCGTAACCGTCCGCCTGCTCCCGTTTGGCTGCTCGCAACGATCACTGCCGCGGTCGGCTTGGGCCTGCTCGCGGCCTTCTGGATCTGCCGCGGTCAACCGCCACACCGCCTGGGCCGAAGTGAAGAGCGGGCCGGCTACCGCTTCATTGGATTGTGGGCCTCGGGATTCGTGCTGTTCACGATGGGCCCGATGCTGGCTTCGCTGGCACTGTCGCTCACGGCGTGGAGCTCGATCCGCCCCATCAGCGAAGCCCGCTGGGTCGGACTGGACAATTACTACCGCATGTTTGCAGATGCGAGTTTCTGGAAATCAGTGTGGGTCACCGTCGAGTATGTCGCTTTCAGCGTTCCCTTGTCACTGACTTTGGCGCTCGGTCTGGCTTTGCTTGTGCGGCGTGGTCATGCGGTCTTTCGGACCGTCTATTACATGCCGACGATCGTGAGCCTGGTGGCCTTGGGCGTCATTTGGCGTTGGATTCTCGGTTCCGATTGGATCACCGCCGTGCTGGGCGCCCGCTGGATCGAGTCGGAACATTGGATCGTCCCCGGCTTCGTGCTCATGAGCGTGTGGGGCGTGGGTGTGCCGATGATGATCTTCCTCGCCGGCTTGCAGGGAATCGACTCTGCGTTGTACGAGGCTGCCCGGCTGGACGGCGCCCCGCGCTGGCGCCTGTTCGCCCACATCACTCTGCCGCAACTGGCGCCCGTGCTGCTGTTCAATGTCGTCATGGGCGTCATCGGCGCTTTTCAAGTCTTCGCCCAACCGTATGTCATGACGGGCGGCGGCCCCGGTAACGCATCATTGTTCTACGTGCTCTATTTGTTCAAGACCGCATTCCGCTTCCAGCACATGGGTTATGCGTGCGCATTGGGTTGGGTGTTGTTCGTCACCCTTTTGGGTTTGACGCTGCTGCTCCTGCGCCAGGCGAAATCGTGGGTCCATTATGAAGGGGCAACCGTCTGAAATATGTCCTGCTCATTCTAACGGCGATTGTATTCGCAGCGCCCTTCGCCTGGATGGTCAATGCCTCGCTGAAGGCCGAAGGTCAAGCCATCGAGCACCCGCTCACGCTGCCCGCCGAGCCGCAATGGGGCAACTACTCCGAAGCGTTGGCGCGGATGGGAGCCTTTGACCAAAGCAACACCCTGCGCGGCTTCGCTCGGCTTACCGGCAATACGATGCTGATCGCCGGGCTGACCATTCTGTTTCAGCTCGTGACTTGTTCGATGGCGGGCTATGCTTTCGCTCGGCTGCGCTTTCGCGGGCGCAATCTGCTCTTTGTGCTGGTGCTGGCGACCATGATGCTGCCCATGCAAGTAACGGTGATCCCACAGTTCATCCTGTTTCAGCAGCTTGGTTGGATTGATACGTTCTATCCCCTCATCGTGCCGAGCCTTCTGGGCGGCAACCCGTTTTTCATATTTCTGTTCCGGCAGTTCTTCTTGACCATTCCGCGTGACGTGGTCGAAGCCGCGCACATGGATGGTTGCAGTTGGTGGGGCATCTACCGGCAGATCATGCTGCCGCTCTCGCGGCCCGTGTTGGCCGCCGTTGCAGTGTTTGCGTTTCTGTTCGTGTGGAATGACTTGTGGACGCCTCTGATCTATCTTAACTCGCCGGAGAACGCCACGCTGACACTGGCGTTGGCGGGCTTCAGCCGTACCTTTCGCGTGGCCGTCGAGCTGTTGATGGCCGCTTCCACGGTGGTGCTGCTGCCCGGCTTGGTTGTCTATTTCCTGACGCAGAAGTACTTTGTCACCGGTGTGCGACTCTCAGCAGCCAAGAGATAAGTTCATGGACCAAGATGCTCTTCCAGCCTGCAGAACCCAAGGAGCCGCAGGCTTCCCTTCGGGTCTGAGCCTCAGGATCGAAGACAGCCTGCGCGGATCTCAAATTCACTATAGCGTCCCTGCCCCAAGAAAGCTCAGCGTATGAAATCGCCGAACTACGTACTCAAAGAGGCCCGCTGGTTCGCATGTTTCGACGATTCGGGCCAGATTGTTCCCTGCGCCGAGAGCTTGGCGGGCATTTACTTCCAGGACGTGCGGCTGGTGAGCGGCTTGCAGTATCGCTTCGAGGATATCGACTTCAGTGCGCTGTGGGTCGATGACTCCCAGACTCACAGGCTGCGGTTCCACTGCACCAACCAGAGCTTCATGACCCGCTTCACGCCCGGCGCACTCGAACTGTGTGTAGACAAATTCACGGTTTCGGACGGCTACATCGAGCGCTTGGAATTCGTCAATCGGGCGGAGTTTGCGATTGAAGGGCACTTTGAGATCAGCCTGCAACTCGACTTTTCAGACTTGATCGAAGTGCGCCAGATTCTCCGCGACCGCTGGGAGCGCGAATGGATTGTCCGGCAAGTGGACGAAAACACGATCGATGCTCACTACAAGGGACGCACTGGTTATCTGGTCAGCACCGTAGTGCGCTGCGACCGGCCGTTCGAACTTCGTGAGCAGGCTCGGCTCGCGTTTCCGATCGCCCTTGAGCCGGACGAGCGCTGGAATCTTGAACTGACCATCGGCGCCAGCATCGGTGGTGCGGACGTGCAAATGCCCGAGCCGGCCGCGTCCGAGCGGCGCCTCGAAGCCGCCGTACATGACTGGCGAGCGTCGCTGACCCACATCGAGACGGACAACGAAGAAGTCAACCGGGTGCTGGCCCGCAGCGCGGATGATCTGCGCGCTTTGTGGCTGGGCTCGGACGATTCGGGCTGCTTCGCCGCGGGAATCCCGCACTTCGTGGCTTGCTTCGGACGCGACAGCCTGATTGCCTCGTTCGAGTTTCTGATGATGAATTCGCGTCAGGCCAAGAGCACGCTCCGCGAACTGGCGCGCCATCAAGGCCGGAAGATCAACCGCCAGAGCGAGGAGGAGCCGGGCAAGATTCATCACGAAATCCGCGGCGGGGAGCGCTCCGACCCGGCCGTCTATCCCTACACTTACGGCACGGTCGACGCCTCACCGCTGTTCGTCGTGCTGCTCGATCATTACTTGTCGTGGACGGGCGACATCGACTTCGTGCGCGA
>JADFJZ010000180.1 GCA_022565195.1 Planctomycetota bacterium
CGAACGCCTGGAAGACCGCCTGATCATTCGTTACGGCGGGCGCATCTTCGGAGGCGTGATGCTCGAGGTACTGGAGGACGAGATCTCGTCGGCCATCCGTCGCGGTGCTGAGGTGATCGTCCGCTACCACACCGCTGAAACGGGTCACCCGAATCAAGTGGCCCATATGCTCATCCGCCATCCCGGCGAAGGCGGCTGGGCGGAAATCTACGCCGATTGGGAGTAATTTCGCCATCGCCCCGTCCCGCCCGCACACCAGCCGCCACTTTGCACCGTGCAGTCTCTTTCGGTGTGGGTTTGGTTCCTGGATCGCGCGCGGGACGTTACGGGATCATGAACGAATCGGTCGCCAGTTGCGGCCAATCGCCGCCGGAATTGAGCGCCAGCCCGCCGATCTGCCAAATGTTGTCGTTTTGGACGCCGGCGTTGGGCGAATCGGCCCAATGCGCGGAACCGTCGGAACGCAACACGTTCTGGCCCGACAGGCGGCGATGCACCGTCGAATTGATGTCGGCTGCGTCATCCGCCGACAAACCGGCGTCGTCAAAGATGGGGTTCGAGTCTGCATAGACTACCTTCAACGGATGTTGCGAAAGCCGCTGCCCGCCGCCGATCATGATCTGCGAGTCATAGCTGCAGTTCTCCGGGACGGCGAAGTCGTCAAACCGCGAGGCGTCGTCGACGCGCATCACCACGGCGGCGCTGTCGGCGGGGTCGTTGAAGCGGGCTGCATCGTCGAGGTATCCCTGGTTCAGCAAGAGGAAGCGGTTGCGGCTGTTGTGGAGCCGCCGCGGATCGCCGGACCAATTGGGGTTCGCCGGGCCGGCGTAGGGAAGTTGCAGGTCGTTGGCGTAACCGTATTGAACGAGGGCGGTGCCGATTTGCCGGAGGTTGTCCGCGCAAGCAGTGCGCTGCGCCCGGGCGGAAGCTTTGCCCAGACTCGGCACGACGACCGTGAGTATGATCATGACGGAAGCTGCGACAACCACCAGTTCCTTGAGCGACAGCGGCAGGCGGAGCACTCTCTCGCGGGCGGGTACGGCGTCAAGTTTGATCGTTCGGCGCGCCGGCATGAGCGCAGCGCCGGTTTCGCGCTGGATTCGAGCGAGCACCTGTGCCTCGAGGTTCTCGACCGCGGGTAGCGTGTCCCAGTCAGCCAGCGGCTCGACGGCTTCGCGCACGGCGCGACTGCGGTCGGCCAACTCGGGCGACGACTCGATGAGCCGCTCGACCGCCTCCATCTCGGCGCGGTCCAGCCAACCCATGTGGTACGCGAGAAGCTGATCTTCGATTTGTTGTTTCGAAAGCGACATAGATGCACACTAGCGGTTCGCGAGTTCGTCCTCGTCCGGTTCGAGCGACGAAATCAGATCGCCCATCTTGGCCACTGCCGAATGCAGGCGACTCTTGATTGTGCCGATGGGCACGTCGAGAACGTTGGCCATTTCCTTGTACGCGAAACCATGATAGTAGCCCAGCACGAGCACTTCTTTGAGGTGCAGCGGCAGTTGCTCGACGAGTTGCCGAACGCGAGACGAACGCTCCTCTCTCTCGAGCGCCACCGCAGGCCCCACCGATCGGCCGCTCAGCAAGTCGCTGAACGACGCGCCGCCGTCCGAAGATCCGTCGGCCACCGCATCCAGGGGCACTTCCGGCCGCCTCTTTTGGCTGCGGAGGTAATCACGTGCTTTGTTGGCGGCGATGGTGAAGACCCAAGGCCGAAATCTCCTGCTAACGTCAAAACGCTCCATGGACAAATGAACCTGCAGGAACGTCTCCTGCACGATGTCCTCGGCTGCGGCGGGGCTGCCCAGAAGCCGGTAGGCGAAACGGAACAACTCCTGGCTGTAGCGGCGCACGAGCAACTCGAACCGCTCGCTTCGACCACGGCGATGCTCTTGCAAGAGTTGTTCATCAGTCAGCGTATTCACGGATGCACACTTGTTTCTACGTTGGGACAGCCCGATCTGTTCTCGAATCCACTATACACTAAATGGTAGGCCGATAAGACGAGACTTCCACACTAGATCAATAGGACATATAACCGATTGTCATATAAAGGTTTAAGGTGATCTTCAAATGGAACGGCCTGAGGCAATCGCCAGATCCCATAATCCACGCTGGGGGAGGAAACCGGCGACTCCGGCGTGTGCTCGGTCAGTTCGCCCACCAGTACGATATTTGTCTCACCCCGGCGATGACGAGAACCACCGCGAGCGAGCCGCCGATCCACCGCGTCGGAAGTACGTGCGTGAGTTTGCTCCCGATCAGGCCGCCGAGCACCGCGCCGGGCACCACGAACAATGCGATCGCCAATGGCGCGAACGGATCCTCGCCGTGGTTCGCCCACCAATGGTAGTTCTTGGCCAAAGCGCCCACCAGGCTCAGCCCACATATCGTGGCCGCCGAATTGCCAATCGCCTGCCGGAGGCCGATACGCAGAAAGATCTGTTGCGCGGGCACGGCAATGATCCCGCCTCCGACACCCAGAAGCCCCGACAACAAGCCCGTCGGCGCGCCCACAAACAGGATCGCTTTCCAGAGGGGCACCGCGGTTGCGGACGGAGCCTCATCGCCGACGGCTGCCGATGGGCGTACGACACGCTTCAAGTTGAAGCCCGCGGCGCAAAGCAGAAACACGCCGAACAGAGCAGTGAGGAATCGTTGCTGTTCTCCCTCGAACAGCCGCATTTCACTCAACTCCACGCCCACGATCACTCCGCAAATGGCGGCAGGTATTGTGGATTTGAGAATGTCGGAGCGCAGCACGCCGGCCTTCCTGTGCCCGTATACAGCCGCGGTGACCACGACAAAGTTGAGGATCATCGCACAGGCTTGGTGAAGGTGTTGGTGGGCCCCGAACACTTGATTGAGCGCGGGTATCAGAATGATGCTGCCGCCCAGGCCCAGCAGCGCGCCGACCACTCCCGTGATCAGGCCGATCAGAATCAGTACCACAAAACCCATCGTCGATCTCTAGCAGCGCTCCAGCCCCGAGTGTCCGAAGATGGAGAGGATAGGTCTTGGAGGCGCGCAACGCCAGAACTGAGCCGTGGCGGGATTCCACGGCCGAGGATGGACGTCTGGGTATGGATGCCCCGGCGAATCGTGGGATTCGGCCACGACAGCGGTCCATCTTTTCTCACCTCCGATTTGGGGAATAATTGCAAAGTTGGAAACCGTCGCTAGGATGAGTGCCGCCCATTCCATTTTGGGGAGCGATTGATTATGGAACTGCCTTTTCGTGACCGGGGAGATGAGTTGCTCAAGCCGGGCGAGTTGCTCAGCCTGCGTCGGCGCTTGCGCAACATGGCCCGCGAGCATGATTTGACGACCGTCATTGCCTGCGCATTCGATCATCGAACGCGGATGCTGCCGTTCATTCACGCAGACAAGCGAATGGCGCCCGCCGGAGTGCGGGCCATCGGTGCCGCCCTGTTCGACGCCGGATTCTACAAGACCCGCATCGTCCTCCAGCAATGGAACAAGCACTTCCGCCCGTCGCACATGCGCCTGGATGGAAGAATCCCCGACATCTTCATGGTCTCGAGCATGCAGATTCACTGGACGCGGTGCAAAGCCTTGATCCGTGACGCGTGCCGGATCGATCCCTCTCACAGACCCCTGATCATTGCCGGCGGCCCCAAGATCACCTACGAGCCGTGGGACGTTTTCAGTACCGATCCCAATGACCCTTCGTCTGCCGATGTGGCGGTCACCGGCGAAGAATACGTGCTGCTGAGCTTGCTCGAGTTGTTGCTTTCGATACATTCCAAAGGCGACTCCCTGCGGACGACGTTCATTCGCGCACGCAACAGCGGCATGCTGGACGAAATCCCGGGTTTGGTTTATGCGCGGAACGATCAGGAAGGCATGGCGACAGAGCTGGTCGATACGGGCATCCAGCGCCTGGTCGGCGATCTGGATGAGTTGCCGCACCCCGCATTGGGGTATCAACTGCTCGAACCGCCCAGCAAGAGATCCACGCTGAGCTGGCAGGCCCTCCCAGCCGATCGGGTCCGCAAGCACAGCCCCATCGGTTCGCTGGTGCTGACCTTCGGGTGCAAGTTCGCCTGTCCTTATTGTCCTATTCCAGCCTATAACCAACGTCAGCATCGCCTCAAGAGCGGTGAGCGCATTGCCGAGGAAATGTGCCGCCTGTACAGCGAGTACGGCATCCGTCATTTCTTCGGAGCGGATGACAACTTCTTCAATGACAAGAAGCGGTCAATCGACATCGTTGAAACCATGTCCCGCGCTGAATTCCACGGCGTCAAGCTGCGCAGCAAAGCCCGCTGGGGCACTGAAGCCACGATTCACGATGTGTTGCAAATGAAAGACTATCTGCCGGTGGTCCGCAACGCGGGTATGCGGGCGCTGTGGCTGGGCGTGGAAGACATGACCGCCACACTGATCAAGAAAGGCCAGAGCGTCGATAAGACCATCGAAGCGTTCGCTTTGCTGAAGGAGCACTGCATCGCCCCGATGCCGATGATGATGCATCACGATAGCCAACCTTTGTACACTCGGCACAGTCCATACGGGTTGCTCAATCAAGTAAGCTTGCTGCGAAAAGCAGGTGCTTGCAGCATGCAGATATTGATGATGTCCCCGGCGACCGGCACGAAGCTGTACGAGGAATGCTTCACCTCGGGGCTTGCGTTCGAAAGCGTCGGAGGCCGGCGCGTGGAACCTCATATGCTCGACGCGAACTATGTGGTGGCATCGAAGCACGAGAAACCCTGGATAAAGCAATTCAACATGATGGCAGCCTACTTGTTCTTCTATAATCCGTTGAGGGTTCTCATTGCATTGGTTCGTCCCAACAGTCGGCTGTATCTTGCCGATGCGGGTGAGAAGCTGCTTGGCATGTGGGGTTTGGCACATACCATC
>JADFJZ010000181.1 GCA_022565195.1 Planctomycetota bacterium
GTTGATGCCTTCGAGCTGATACTCGACGGGGTCCTCGACCGTGACCACGTTGACTGAATCGTCGCGCAGCAAATCCAATGCCGAGTACAGCGTGGTGGTCTTGCCGCTGCCGGTTGGACCGGAGACCAGCACCAGTCCGTGCGGTCGGCGAAGCATCTCCCGAAACCGCTCGAGCGACTTGCCACGCAGCCCCAGGTCTTGCAGTTCAAACGATATATTTGCTTTGTCGAGCACGCGGATGACGACTTTCTCGCCCAGGATGGTGGGCATGGTCGACACGCGCAGGTCAATCTCGCGGCCGTCGGCCACGATATGCACGCGACCTTCCTGAGGGAGGCGTTTCTCGGAGATATCCATCTGCCCGATGACCTTGATTCGCGACACGATGGCGGCGTGCATGCCTGCCGGCGGCGACATCAGCGCCCGCAACTTGCCGTCCAGGCGGTAGCGGATCGACGTGCACCGCCGACTGGGTTCGATGTGAATGTCGCTGGCGCCGTCGCGCATGGCCGTCAGGATGATCAGACTCACGAGATTGACGATGGGACTGCCGTCGACCATCTTGTCGAGGTCGGTCACGGGCCCTTCGTCGACGGCTTCGATCTCGGACACTCGAACGTCGCTTTCCTCGATGGAAGCCAGGAACGCATCGACTTTCACTTCCGCGGCCAGGTACTTGACCTGGAATTCTCCGATGTTGGCTTCCAGCGCCAGGACCGGTCTGATCTGACAACCTGTGAGATATTGAAGCCGATCGATGGAGGGCAGCGACTGCGGCTCAGCCATGGCGACCGTCAGGGTGTCGCCGACCTTGAACATCGGGAGCGCCTTAAGCCGTTGGGCTTCTTCTTTATCCAGCATTTTGGCGACTTTGGGATCGATCAGGCCGTGGCGTAGCACGCAGCCCTTGACCCCCAGACGACTTGCCAGCGTATCGACCAGCATGGCGGCAGGCAGGAGACCCATCTCCACCAGAGATTGGCCCAGACGCTCGCCGCTGGTGGCCTGGTTGGCCAGCGCCTCCTCAAGCTGGTCTTGCGTAATCGCGCCTTGAGCGACCAGTTGCTCGCCAAGTTTCTTGGATTGGCCAATCATCGTTTACAGGAAACTCCGCACGGCGTCTTCGACGTCGTCGAAGACTTCGAATTCGCCCGTCAGTTCGGTCAAGTCAAAGATTTCCCGGCACGTCGGCGTGAGCTTGGCGAGCTTCAGCGGCAGGCTGTTATTGCGCAGCTCCCGGGCGGCGCCCAGCAAGACTTCCAGCGCGTGGCTGTCGAGGTAGGACACTTCGTCCATGTTCAGCACCACATGCGGATTTGCGGATTCGAGATGTGCTTGCAGCACTTCCACGAATTCGGCGCCGTCTTCGTCCGTCAGCGGTCCGAGCGGCGTGACCACGTTTACGGTTCCTACTTTCTCTTCTCTCACGTTCATCGTGCTTCCCGGTTCGGGCTTCAGGCTTCAGGCCTCAGGCTTCGGGCTCCGGGCTCCAGCGCTTCCGGTTTGCCGTCCTGCTGGAGCCTGAAGCCCGATCCACCAGGAGGTCTTCGACGGCCTGCGCCAGTTTGAGCGGCGAGAAGGGTTTCGGCATAAACTGGATGTCGTAGTTCCTCATTCGCGAATCCACTTCACTGCGCCTGTAAGTCGCGCTGATCATGATCACCGGGCGTGAAGATTTCTTCTCGACGCGCCACCAGGCCACCAGATCGGTGCCGCTCAGGCGGGGCATCTCAACATCCGAAACGAGCAGATCCACGTCCTGAGTCTGCAACAACTCCATCGCTGCCTGCCCATCGGCGGCTTCGATGACGGTGTGCCCTTCGCGCGCCAGCCACATCACGCACACGCGGCGAATGCTGGCATCATCTTCTGCGATCAGAATCGTGGCCATCGCTCAACTTCCTCGCTCGACCGGGTCATACCCGCTGGCGGGCGCAGCAGCCTTGAGGGGCAACTCCACGGTGAACGTGGAACCCTCACCCGGCTTGCTGCTCACTTGAATATCGCCCCCGTGGGCCTGAACGATCTCCAGCGCCGTGGTCAGGCCGATGCCCGATCCGGTCCGGCTCTTGACTTCATCGCTGTCCACGCGATACATGCGCTGGAAAATCTTCGAGCGGTGTTCCTCCGCGATGCCAATCCCGGTATCGGCCACCTTAATGCGGACGCCGTCCTCGTGCGCCTCACAGGCGACCGAGATTTTTCCGCCGGGATTCGTGTACTTCAACGCGTTGCCCAGCAGGTTGTTGATCACGACCGCCAGCTTGTCACGGTCGGCATGGAGAAGCGGGAGCTTCGAGGGCAGCTCAGCCACGAGCTCGATCTCCATGTTCTCCGCCGTCGCCTTCAAGTCGCGCACGGCTTCATGAAGCAGTGCCAGCAAATCCACGTCGTCCGCGCGAATATTCATCGTTCCAATATCGAGTTGTGAACGGCTGAGCATTTCTTCCACCAGCCGGCCCAGGCGGCGGGTCTCCTTGTTGATGACGTTGAAACACTCCGCCTGTACCTTGGGATCGTCGAATTCCGTACACGTTTCAGTGTAGGCCCGGATGTTGGTCAGCGGCGTGCGCAGTTCGTGCGATACCTGGGCCACGAACGCTTCCCGGGCCGCTTCCGCTTTAACCCGCTGGCTCACGTCCGTGATGAGGACAACCGCGCCGCGCTCCCGGTGTACGACCGGCATGACCCGCACGTGGAAAGCGCTGTCTTCATCTCCGCGCACCGTGGCTGAATGGGTCTCGAAGTGTTCGCCTCGTCTGGCCGATTTGATGGCCTCGACGATTTTCTGACCCAGATCGGACACACTAATGTCCCACAGCACGCGCGTGGCCGAGCCCTTTCGCTCACGTGCGGGTTCAAATTCAATTCCCAGCAGCCTGCAGGCCATTTTGTTTGCGTAGCGCAGGCGGTGTCCTTCACTGAGATACATCATTCCTTCGGGCACGAGGTTGACACCCTCGAGGACGGACGAGGTTGCGTTTCGTTCCAGGGCGGCGCTCAGTTCGCGAGTGGCGCTGACTTGGGCGGCTTCTTCGTGTGTGTCCTCAAACAGGCGGACCAGTTCGTTCCATGCCTGGGCGACGGCATTGCTCTCGTTGGCCAGGCGGAGCGAAGACAGCTCCTGGAGCAGCCGATCCTTGTGGAGGACCAGATTTGATCCAATGCTGACCAGCGGTTGGAGATGTCGGCGCAACGCGCGGCACACGAGCAAGAGCAGAACGAGCGAACCGCCGAAGATCAACAGCACCAGCCCGTCAAACGTGGGCCGCGGCGGCAGTATGGAATCGAGTCGCACGACGCCTTCCAGCATGAGTCGCTCACCGGCGCCGGCATCCGCGATCGGCGTGCGCATCGTCACGCGTTCGAGCAGTGCTTGGTCTCGGTCCTCCCATTCGGTGACCAGTTCCGACGGCCAGTTTCTCTTCAGTTGGCCGGCCTGCCAGTGACGCGTCCCAACTTCGTCCAGCCTCAGCGACGCGACGATGTCGCCGTCGGCGTTGATCACGCGCAGGCTGTCCCACGTGCCGGACGCGCTCCGCCCTGCGGCGGATTGCAGAAAGTGTTCCAGCTTCTCGCCATCCTGCGTACCGATGATTGCGATGGAATCCGCGTACTGAGTGACGGATTCGCCGATGATCCCGACCACGGATGTCTTGATGTGGGAGTCGCGTTTGTGGCTAAAGGCATAGGCCATGGCGCCGGCCGACGCTATATAGACGGCCAGAATCACCATGGTCAGGCTCGTGGGAATCTGTTCCCAGGCTCGTGCCTTGAATCGTTGCATCAGCGACCAGGACATAGAGACCATCCTCAGTGCGCAAGGAAATCGCGGCGAATCGTTATCAATGTATCGATCTCCCAACGACTTAGCTTAACTTTGCGGCGCAACCGGCTTGCGTGCTGCCAGCGGGCGCGCCTTGATTCGGCATTCGGTAGGGCACTCTTATCGGGCGAGCAGGGAGTGGGGCGTTTCGCCCCGCCGCGGCGGGGGGCCGACGCCGTCGCGACGTATTGACGCCGTCGCGACGGATCGAAGCTTGATCGCTAAATCGCTATGCGGGGCGGCACTGGTGCCGGGTCGTCAGGACGGTCCGAAAATACTCGATCGTGGATTTCAGGCCGGTGGTGCGGTCCGTCTTCGGTTCCCAGTCCAGCACCGCGCGAGCCTTGGTGATATCCGGACGGCGCAGTTTGGGATCGTCCTGTGGCAGCGGGCGATACTCGATGCGGCTCGCACTGCCGGCACCGGTGCCGGTCAGTTCGATAATCTCCTGCGCGAGCTGCCCGATCGTGATCTCGACGTCATTGCCGATGTTGATCGGCGTGACTTCGTCGCAGCGGCTCAGGCGTACGAAGCCGTCGACCAGGTCATCGACATAGCAAAAGCTCCGGGTTTGCGATCCATCGCCGAACACGGTGAGCGGCGCGTCCTCCAGGGCCTGCTGAATGAAATTGGGAAGAACGCGTCCGTCGCCCAAGCGCATACGCGGACCGTAGGTATTGAAAATCCTGCCGATCCGCGTCTGGATCCCCAGGCTACGGTGATGGGCCATGATCAGCGCCTCCGCGAAACGCTTCCCTTCGTCATACGGTGACCGCAGGCCGATGGGATTGACGTGCCCCCAGTAGGTTTCCCGCTGCGGGTGTTCCTCGGGGTCGCCGTAGCATTCGCTGGTGGAGGCCTGCACGAAGACGGCGCCCTTCTCGCGGGCCAGCGACAGCACGTTGAGCACGCCCGCGCTGCACACATTGAGAATGTCCAGGGCTTTGGGCTCAAAGTCGATGGGCGAGGCGGGGCAGGCGAAATTGAAGACCACATCGACCGGGCCGTCCACCGGCACTCGTGCCG
>JADFJZ010000182.1 GCA_022565195.1 Planctomycetota bacterium
CGCCCTCCGCAGCATGGGCACCGATCCGATCCGCTACCTCGTCGTGCCCCGCGTGTTGGCCTGCGTGCTGCTCACGCCCCTGTTGACCTTCTACTGCGACGCCATGGGCGCGCTGGGCGGCTGGCTCATTGCTGTGCAGCTCTACGGAGTGGGATCCGAGCCCTATTGGTTCTTCACGGCCGACGCGGTCGTGACCTGGGATTTGTTCACTGGATTCGCGAAGAGCTTGGCCTTCGGCATGATCATTGCACTGATCGCCTGCTACAAAGGATTCAATTGTCAGGCGGGTGCTGAGGGCGTCGGCCGGGCGTGTACGGAGGCCTTCGTGGCCAGCTTCATCGCGATTTTGGTAATTGATTTTTTCATCGGCATATTGCTCCAGGGAATGTATCAGGCCATCTGGGGCTTCGAACCGTTGCTGTAGTCTCATGGCGAACACACCAGAGAATGGGATACCGGCCAGCGAGCTGCGAAACGTCTCCAAGCGTTTCGGCGATCTGGTCGTATTGGACGGCGTAGACCTCAAGGTCATGGCCGGCCAGACGACCGTGATTATCGGCGAATCGGGCGTCGGCAAGAGCGTCGCGCTCAAGCACACGCTGGCCCTGCTCAGGCCGGATGAGGGTGAGGTCTACTTTGAAGGCCGCAGGATCGATCATTTGGATGAGCGTGAGCTGGTGGACGTGCGCAAGAACTTCGGGTTCTTGTTTCAAATGGGCGCGCTGTTTGACTCCATGACCGCCGGTGAAAACGTGGGCTTCCCGCTGGAAGAGCAGGGCACTTGCTCTGCGGAGGAAATCAAGCGAATCGTGTCCGAAAAGCTCCGCATGGTCGGTTTGGACGGTATCCAGGGCAAGAAGCCTGCCACACTGTCGGGCGGGCAGCGGAAGCGCGTGGCGCTGGCCAGGGCGATTGCTCTGAACCCCAAGATGATTCTGTACGATGAGCCGACGACGGGCCTGGACCCGGTTCGCGCCGACGTGATCAACGAGCTGATCAACAAGCTCAAACGAGAGTTGGGCATCACCAGTTTGGTGGTCACCCACGACATGGCCAGCGTGTTCCGCGTGGCCGACCGCATTTTGATGCTTCACGACGGCAAAATCCGTTTTGACGGCTCGGTGGAGGATATTCGCAACTCCACGGACCCGATCGTCAAGCGTTTTGTGGAAGGCCGGGCGGGCGAGGATGATCTGGACGGCTTACATGGCGGAGAAAAACCATGAGCGAACATGCGCGTGATTACCGGGTCGGTCTGTTCACATTGGTCGGGATCGTCGTCCTTGGCGGGCTCGTCTTGCTCTATGGCGAGGAGCCGACCTGGATCATGACGACGCGGTATGATTTGATGATTCTCGTAGACAATCCCAGCGGGATCGGCGAGGGCACGCCGACGTTCATGCAAGGTGTGCAAATCGGCCGCGTCGAGGAAATCAGATTTCAGGACCCCGATGTTCCAAGTGTGGGGGCTGCGGTGATTGTCGGTATCAACGATGAGTACGTCATACCCGAAGGTTCAGAAGCCACGATTCACCCCTCCTTTGGCTTTGACAAAGGCGCCATCAACATCCATCCGCCACCCGGCACGATCAAGGCGCTGCCCCGGAACAGTTCCATCCCGGGCGAAATGAAAGGTGCGCTGGAGAGTATCGTGCCCAAAGAGTACATCACGAACCTGGGCGACGCCGTCGATCAAATCAGGAACATGGTAGAGGATGTAGGGCGGTTGGCCGGGAAGGTGAGCGTGGTCTCGGATGACCTGCACGACTTGCTGCAGATGCGGAGTAAGGAGGACGTCGATGATCCGAAACAGGACGTTTCGGCCAATCTCTCGACCACCATCGAGCGCATGGATGAACTTGCAAAAGTGATGACCCAAATGATCGGCGAGAAGGGTGATCTGCGTGCGATGATGGCGAACCTGCGCCAGACCTCAGAAGACTTGCGTGATTGGAGCGCCAAGCTGGATGGCAGAACGGAACAGATGGTGACGCGGGCCGATGAAGTGGCGGCGAAATTCGTCGATACGCTGGGAGATATGTCTCAGATTCTGGACCACGTCCACACTGCGATGTCTGCGATCAACGAGGGCGAAGGCGCGATTGGTCAATTGATCCATGACCAGAAGCTCTACGAAGAACTCGTCGACACGGTCGCGCAGTTGAAGCTCATGATCGCGGACGTGCGGCAACTGGCCGTTTGGATACAGACCGAATCCTTCCTCAAAGGACTGTGATCATCACCCATCCAGCAGCGCCCTCTTGAGTATCTTGCCGGTCGGCCCGCGGGGCAGGTCGTCACAGATCTTGACTTGCCGCGGGACTTTCAGGCTGGCCAGCCGATCGCGGCAATGGCTGCGCAGCTCCTTTTCTTCAGCCGACTGGCCTTCCTTGAGTATCACGAACGCCAGCGGCACTTCGCCGCGCGATTCATCCGGGATGCCGATGACTGCGGCCTCATCGACAGCCGGATGCTGAATCAAGACGTTTTCGATCTCACTCGGAAAGACATTCTCTCCGCCAATGATCAACATTTCCTTGATTCGACCCGTGATCGACAGAAACCCGTCCTTGCTCAGTCGTCCCTGATCGCCCGTCTTGAACCAGCCTTCAGCATCAATGACCTCCGCCGTCTCGTCTGCTTTGTTGTAGTAGCCCTTCATGACGCCGGGGCCTCGGACCTGTATTTCGCCATCGCGGTCAGGCGGCAGGATGCTTCCCGAATCGTCGATGATCCGCACTTCGCAATTGGGTATGGTCTTGCCGACTGCCCCGGGCAGGCGGTCCCACGGGAGATTGAGTGACACCACAGGTGAGGTCTCCGTCAGCCCGTAGCCTTCGTTCAACTGCACACCGAATCTGTCTTGAAACGCCTCTGCGGTGCTGGCTTGCAGCGGTTCGCCGCCGCTCAAGGCCAAATAGAGCGACTTGAAACTCTCCGGTGTGGCCCGTTTGACTCGCTGCATCGCTGCAAACATGCTCGGGATGGCCATGAAAACGGAGATTTGCTTCTCGTGAATTGTCTTTACGGCGGCGATGGGATTGAAACGCGGGATGAAATGCACGGTCATCCCCAACCACATCGGCAAGAGCGTCATGGCCGTCAGCCCAAACACGTGGAACGGCGGCAGGACCGAAAGCAACACATGATCCGAGGATATCTGGGCATGGGCCGCACAGTCGCGGCAGTTTGAGGACAAGTTGCCGTAGGTCAGCTCCACACCCTTGGGTTCGCCCGAGGTTCCGGACGTATAGAGAATCACGGCTGTTTGTTCTTTCTCGACCGTGGGAACCGGAGGGCTGGTCTTGAGCTTGCTGAACAAGAATTTGCGCTTCAATCCAGCCTGCTCCAGGAACACAGTTTTCACACCCAGTTCGCGTGCCAGGTCGGCGAAGTGTTCGATCGTGATGATGACGTCCAGGCTGCTGTCCTGCGTGACTTTGCGTAGTTCCTGCGGGCGGAGCATGAAGTTCAAAGGCACGGCGACGCGGTCCGCCCACATGCAACCGAACAGCGTTCCCGCAAACGCCGCCGAGCCCGGCAGCATAATGCCAACCCGGGGCGACTTGCTCTCCTTGCGGATCACATCTCGCATTACCCGCGCGAAGGTAGTAAGCTGGCCGTAGTTGAGTTCTCGCGTATGATCGCTGACCGCGAGCTTCCCGGCGTGCGTGTCCGCGATGTCGAGCAGTCTTTCCAGAAACATGGCGGTCATGTTAGAGACTGGCTGATTGTTTTCAACCACACGGAGGTGCGGGCCCATGCGAAAACGTGCGATGACAGCCCAGGCGTACGGGGCGCTGGCTTTGAGTGCAGTGGCGCTCACGTTTTTCTCAGGCTGCACGACCCTGCCTGCTGATGCGGTACAGCGGATCGAGCGGGCTCGCAAACACTATCAAGCCAATCAATACACCGATGCCGAGCGGCTCGTCAATCTGGTGATTGACGGCTATCCGGAAACAAAAGGGGTCGGCGCGGCGTACTATCTTCGGGGGATGTGCAACTATCGCAAGAAGCGGGATCCGCAGGCCCGATCCGATTTTCACAAGGCCTTGCAAACGTCGTCGGATCCGCAAGTGCTGGCCAGGGCCAATGCGCAGCTCGGGCACATTGCCTTTCAAGCGGACGACTACCGCAGGGCGATCGGTCATTATGTCGAGGTCGTGAAGACCGGCGGTGAGGTGTCCTTCATGGATCAAGTCTACTATCGCTATGGCGACAGCTTGCAGAAGGCAGGGCAGTGGCAGGCGGCCCGGAAGATCTTTCCCAAGGTCTGGAAGCTGTTTCCAGGCAGTGAGTTTGTACCGTTTGCGCGCCGGAAGTTTGCCTGGGCGCGCAACTCTTTCGCGATTCAATGTGCCGCGTTTAATCGTTCCGATCTGGCCCACGATTTTGCAAACGACCTGCGTCGAAAAGGTCTCGACGCGTCCACGGACGTGAACCTGCGCGGCGCGCGAGCGAAACACGTGGTTCACGTCGGCCGATACTTCAGTTTCCGGGACGCTCGTGGCGATCTGGCCCGCGTGCGGCAGGTTGCCGCGGACGCGTTCATCGTCCCCTGACGCCGGCGACAATCCTATTTCCGCACCCATGACCAATCGTTTTCTGGGTCTCTTCACGCCCGCGCCGCTCACCGAGTCGATCAAACTCTATCTGTCCGCCAATGCGTTCTTGCGCGCCGCGGGCATCGGCCGGGGACTGCTGCTGACTTGGTGGATGATCAGCCCCGCAGAGTTCGGCGTCTACCAGCTTGGGCTGCTGCTGGTGAATCTCTTGCTGCCGATCCTGAGTTTCGGTTCGTATGAAGCCGTGGCGCGGTTTGTGCCGGAGCATGAATCGAAGGGGCAATTGTGGCCCTACTTGCGCAGGGCCT
>JADFJZ010000183.1 GCA_022565195.1 Planctomycetota bacterium
GGTTAAAACCCGCGGTTCCTTGAAAGAATCCGAGTTGTCAGACAGAGCCTGGTGTATAATGCCGTGTGGGCTGCCGAGACGTCAGGCGGCTGTGCCGCATAATCTGCAGCCGCACGCCGCATTGCATCGCCGGTCCCTGGAAGCGGAGTGGGCCAGGCGTTCGCGCGTCGTGTTCTTTGACATTGCGTGAGGAAAGTCCGAACTGGGCAGGGCACGGTGGTCGCTAACGGCGACCCGGGGCGACCCGAGGGATAGTGCCACAGAAATGACACCGCCGATGGAGCCGTTCGCACGTGAAATGGTTCACAGGTAAGGGTGAAATGGTGCGGTAAGAGCGCACCGGGCGATTGGTGACAATCGTCGCACGGTAAACCCCACCGCCAGCAAGCCCAAATAGGCAGCGAGTTCGCTCCGGCGAACGGGAGGCGGCCCGTCTCCTTCGAGTTGCGGGTAGGGCGCATGAGCCGTCCAGCAATGGCCGGCCTAGATGAATGAACGCCCCAGACAGAATTCGGCTTACCCACCCACTCCGCTTCCAGGGGCCGACGAATCTGTTTCGCGTCTCCTCACCGAGCCGTGGCCTTCAGGCCACGGACCCGCCGCGATAGACCACCTGCGAAACGGTCCGGACCCTAAAGGGCCCGGCTCAAGGATGTTTAGGGCAGGATTCGGTGCCCGGCGTCGCTCAATACCTCGGCAGCGCGCGTCGCTTGTAGCTCTGACACGAGCAGGTAGTCGGTATCGTACGTCGAGATCACAAAGACGGGGATGCCCGCGTCCGCCAACGGGCCGGCCAGCGATGCCAACACTCCAGTCTGCGCGAAATCGAACGGCCCATCGACTTTCAAGCAGCGCCACTCTCGCTGACAAGTCACATTGGGCGGCACACTGTCCTGCAGGCAAACAATCGACAGTTCTTCCTGCGTCCGCGTGATCGACACGAAACCGCGCGAGTACGCCCAATCGGGAACCGGATCATCCCCTCCCAAGCGGCACACGGCATAACGATCCGGTAGAAAAACCAGAGTGAGCGAATCCCAAGACATGACAAAATGCTAACGCCCCCGGCACCGGCAGTGCAACCTTGCGGCTGCGGCGGGAGGAGCGACGGGAACGGGTGAGCTACGCCGAGGCCAGCTCTTTGGCGGCGTCCTTGGCGGCCTGGACCAGGGCTTCTTCCATGGTCTCGCACAGTTCCGTGGACACCAGCGGTTCCAGGCACTGCGCCTGCCAGCGCCCGCCGCGGTACAGGACCTGCACGGTTATCGGCACGCGCGTGGCCAATTCGTCGGCTTCGTCCTCGACCTCGAGCTTCATGTCGATGCGGAATTCCATGGCCGTGAGTTCTCCATTATCGGGCCTGCTCGGAAACTCGTGCGTTCGGCGCCCCACAGCTCGTTCGGGCCAATCGTGGTGCCAAAAGGAATATCGAAATCCGCAGACCCCAAAGCCAATGAAATCTGAAATAACGCGCCAATCTGGCCGACTTGTTATCAGAGCCCCCGCCGGAGGCTCGAATCATTTGTATCTTTCTGGCAGCAGTCGAGTTAAGTCCATGAGTTTCTGGTCAGGCATTATGGGATGGCTGGGCTTCGGGCCCGCAGTGGAAGCACCGGCCGCGCCGCCTGCGCAATCCGAACCGTACGACGAGTCGGCCCCGGCCTGGGAGCCGGAGAGAGACACCGGCGCCGCGGCTTCGGGTGCAACAGGAACCGCAACGGCCGAAGCGGAGGACGACGGAGCCGACAAGCTGCCTCTGATTCCAGAGGATGCGTGGTGGCGCACCAACGGCAACAGCATCCTCGAGCCGCCACGGCTTGTCTTGACCGATGCCGCCGACTTGAGCCTCTTCAAAGAAGTGCAGACCTTCATCGAAGACCCCGACATTGATCTACCACACTTGCCGCACATCCCGCAACGCGTCCTGACTCTGCTTCGCCAGCCGAATATCAACTATCCCGGCATCGGCAAGGTATTGGCTCAGGATCAAACGCTCGCGGCCCGCGTGTTGCGGCTGGCCAACTCGGCGGCCTACGCCGGAACGCAGGATATCACGAACCTCGAAGTCGCCCTGAGCCGGCTGGGCATGAAGAGCATTCAAAGCTTGATGCTGAAGGAGTCGATCAAGGCCATCACGATCAAGAAGACCGCCGAAGGCCGGTCTCGGGCGGAGGTGCTCTGGAAGCGCTCCGTCGCATCAGGCGTGATCATGGAGAACCTGTCGTATTGCTGCCAAATCAAACCCGATGAGGCCTTCATCGCCGGCCTGCTGCACGATATCGGGGAGATGGTCCTGCTGCGAATCCTGCACGACTACCAGCGCATCACCAAACAAAAGTTGCCGTCGCCCGTGATTGACTATGTTGCTCAGGAGTGTCACGAGAATCTCGGCGGCGTGCTGGCCAAGCACTGGAACCTGCCCGAAGCCATCAAGCCGCTGCTCGAACACCACCACGGCGAGATCGACGACTATGATCCCCACAAAGTTTCCAAGTGCCTGCTCCAAATCACGGACATGCTCTGTAGCCTCATGGGCTACGGCGAGAAGTATCCCTTCGACTTGCTCAACACCGAGCCCGCCCGCATGATCGGCTTCGGCGCCGAAAAGAGCCACATCGACGCCCTGCAATTCCTGCCCGATCTGGTGGCCGCCGAAATGAACCAACCGTTCTGACCCAAAAACCCAACGAGCCGCACGCGGAATGGAATCCCGACCTGTCGGGAGCTTGCGCGAACGCCCCACGTGTGCGACGTGCCCACTTGGTAGCGAATCCGCAAATTGGGTGGCATGGGCATCCCGGCGCGCCGGGATGCCCATGCCACCCAAGAAATCGCGGGCTAAAAGCCCGCACCTCAACAGTCAATTACATTCTTCGCCAATTTTTCGCATTGCGGCGCGCCCTCCGAGAGGCCACAATTACGGATGGAAGGTGCGCCGATGTGTCCAAAGTGCCGCGAGCCAATGATCATCGTTGAATTTCAGGGCGTCGAGATCGACTGTTGCGTCGAATGCGGCGGTCGCTGGCTCGATGCCGGCGAATTGACCTGGATCGCCGAGCTGGCCGGCGCCCAGCCCGGGAAGATCAGCGAAGCCATCGAGCGTGCGGCCCCCGGGCCGCGTGTCGATCGGCGCTGCCCGCGCTGCATGCGGCGACTCCGCGCCATCACGGTGGCAGCCGATGAACCGATCGAACTGGATCGCTGTCCGAAGGGACACGGGTTGTGGTTTGATGCCGGCGAGATGCAGGCTGTGATCGGCGCCTTTCATGATGGGGAAGACGGCGAAGTCGCGCGCCTGCTGGGTGAGCTGCATCACGGTAAACTCGAATCCAAAAGCAAAGGAGAATAACGTGGGAAATACGACAATCTTGGTCATCGTCGGCGGCGTGATCGCCCTGTTTTTCGGCGCGGGAATGTACAACAGCCTGGTGCGCCTGCGGAACCGCGTGCGCAACGCCTGGGCGCAGATTGACGTCCAGCTCAAACGCCGGCACGACTTGATTCCCAACTTGGTCGAGACAGTCAAGGGTTACGCCGGGCACGAAAAGGAAACGCTCGAGAACGTCACCAAAGCCCGCAGCCAGGCCGTGCAGGCCGGCGGCAGCGGCGTCGGCGCCCAGGCCCGCGCCGAGCAGGCACTGTCCGGCGCCCTGGGTCGGCTCATGGTCGTCGTCGAGCAGTATCCCGATCTCAAAGCCAATCAGAATTTCCTCGGCTTGCAGGAGGAATTGACCTCGACCGAAAACAAGATCGGATTCTCGCGGCAGGCCTACAACGACCAAGTGATGCAATACAACACCAAGATCCAGTCGGTGCCGTCGAACATTGTGGCCGGCATGTTCAACTTCGGCGAGGAAGAGTTCTTCGAACTCGAAGACGAAGCCGCCCGCGAAGCCCCGAAGGTCAGCTTTTCGTGAACGAGGACGCCGATGACCGAGCCCCGGATCCGAATTGATTCATCGTGGTGGTCGTCAGAGGACAGATGGGAGGACAGAAATGACCAGTCACCACGCCCGCCAGCTCGTCGTCGCCGTGATCGTTCTCGGTCTTGTGGCGCTCAGTACGCCGATCTACGCGCAGGATGACGCCGACTTCTGGGAGGCGGTCGCGCGCGGTGATCTCAACACGCTTCAGCGGGCGTTGGAGAGCGGCCTCGACCCTGATGTTCGCGAGTCGAACGGCAGCACGCTCTAGATCGTGGCGGCAATGTTCGGCCAGACGGATCTGGTGCGGTTGCTGATCGAGAACACGGCCGCGCTCGATGTTCAGAACAACGATGAGGCGACTGCCCTGTTCGTCGCCGCCCTGTTCGGGCACCCCGACGCGGTCAAGTTGTTGCTGGCGAGGGACGCCGCTCGTGAGTGTCGGCGCTCAAGGGTGGCCGCCTTCTGGACGGTCGTGGTCGAATATGAGGTCGAAGACCTCAACGCCTATTTCGAGCGGGCAAAAGTGGTCAAAGTCCGCTTATCTCCCGGAGCGGTTCCGCCTCAGGCGCTGCTGTTTTCTCCGAGGGCCATGACGGCCTTCGTCGACCCCTGGCGCCCGGAGGCCGCCTTGCAGCAAATGATCGAACTTTCTCGTCGGCTCGAACAATTCGTCAGTGTCCTGCCGCTTTCCTTTGCGCTCCAATTGCAGCAATACTCTACCGGCTCCAGCAGCTTCAGCCGGCAGGTCAAGACTTCCTTTCCAGGTAAAACCCGCAAAAACTCATCCGGTTGTGCTGATAGGGCGGCTTGAATACTATTTGCCGCTTCGTCCAACCCTGTCTCAAGCGATTGAGGCCAATCGGCGGTATTGGGGGTATTCGCAACAGATGCTTTCATTTCTTCAAAATTTTCATGGGGGGTTAGTTTGTTAAGAACTCCCCTGAGT
>JADFJZ010000184.1 GCA_022565195.1 Planctomycetota bacterium
GGCGCGCTCGACGAGGAACCCGACGCGATCCGTCCAGACGGCAAGCGGCTTGAGCCGGAGTTCAACGACCGGCAATTCACCAAGGGCACGGTGGCCATGGCCCGCAGGCGGAGTGATCCGAACTCCGCGAGTTGCCAGTTTTTCATTTGCGGATCACGCCGTGCGGAATGGGACGGCGTGTATACTGCCTTTGGGCAATTGGTGGGCGAGGAATCGTTTGCCACGCTGGACAAGATCATGGGGCTTGCGGTCGGCAAGCACGACAGGCCGCGAAAGAAAGTCTACATCCGCGCCGTCCGCACCCAGAACCTCGCCAAAGCCGAGTGATCGCCTCACGGCGGTCTTTCCCAATCCCCCAAAAACGCTATACTAAGCGCCGTCGGAAAACCCGGTCTTCGTAGCGGCCGGCCTCCGTGCCGGCCGACGGTCGGCAGAGACGCCGACCGCTACAGGCGTTTTGCGGCAGAACTTACAAATTCGCTGGTCGAGCCCTCGACCCGCCGAAGTGATGGCTGGGTCCCATGCAGTGGGGCCTGTGGGCATCGGGTCAGACTGGAAACAGAGCAGCCCATCCACGCGCTTCAGGTGCCGTGGTGTACTTAGCCATCACTTCGGCGGGCCGCCCGGAATTCTCCGCTCGGCAGCGATGTGAGCGCCGGTGAATGTGCAGCACTAATCAGAGCCGGGAGCGCCAGCGACCGGTCAAAGACCCCGCGCCGGCGATTGGAACTCTGTCAAAGACCCCGCGCTGGCGCTTGGGGCTCTGATGTGAGTCGTTTCTGAAACCCAAACGGAATCCGCAACGTGTCTTATACCGTCCTGGCTCGAAAGTACCGCAGTCGCACACTCGATGAAATCGTCGGCCAGGAACCCATCGTCACCACGCTGACCAACGCGATCACCAGCGGCCGAATCCACCACGCGTTTCTGTTCTGCGGCACGCGCGGCGTGGGCAAGACCTCCACGGCCCGGGTGCTGGCCAAGTCGCTGAACTGTCTCAGCGTCGATGCGCCCACGCCGACGCCCTGTGGAAAATGCGATTCCTGTGAAGCCATCGCCCTAGGGCAGGACATTGATGTCATCGAAATCGACGCTGCCAGCAACACCGGCGTGGACCACATTCGCGAGCTGCGCAGCAATGCCAGTTATCGCCCCGCCCGGGCCCGCTACAAGATCTACATCATTGACGAAGTACACATGCTCAGCACCGGCGCATTCAACGCCCTGCTCAAGACGCTGGAAGAGCCCCCGGAGCACGTGAAGTTCATCTTCGCCACCACCGAACTGCAAAAAGTCCCCGCGACGATCCAGAGCCGCGTGCAGAGGTTCGAGTTCCAGTCCATCCCGCTGGATAAAATCGTCGAGCAGTTCAAAATGATTCTGAAGGCAGAGGAAATCGAGGCGGACGAAGCCGTCATCCGCCGCGTCGCCCGCTGCGCCAACGGCTCGATGCGCGACGGACTCTCCCTGCTGGATCAATTGCTGTCCCTGGGGATGGATCGGCTGGATGCGCAAATGATGGACGACATCCTGCCCGCCCAGCATGATGAGCAGTTGGCCCAATTGATCGCTCACATCGCCGACAGCGATGCAGCCGCCGCGCTGGACACGGTCGAGCGCTACTTGGCCGGCGGGCGCACGCTGGAGCGCTTTTGCGAAACAATGACGGAACACTTGCGGGCGCTGATGCTGATTTGCGTGTGCGGTCCGGAGAGTGATCTTGTGGACGTGCCGGTCTCGGTCCGTGACCAAGTCATCGCACAGAGCAAGTCTTTCGACGCCCAGACTTACGTGTACATGATTACGGTGATGGAAGAGCTGCGGCGCCAAGTGCGAAATAGCGGCGCCGGGCGGGCGCTGATCGATGCGGCGGTGGTGCGCTTGTCTTGTGCTCGGAATTTTACGGCGATTCCGAAGCTGCTCAGCGAACTGGGCGGCGCGGGCGCGCTTAAAAAAAAAGTAGATAGCCCCGCAGGCACGCGGGAGCGCGAAAGGCCGGCGCCATCCGCCGTCGGCGGTTCGCCGGCTGCGGCTCAAACCCGGCAAGCGGCGCGTCCCGCCGACGCGTCCGCACCGGGCCGGTCGCGCAGCCCCGGCACTCGCGCTGCGGGGCGGAAGAATGTGACCAGCGAAGATCTGGCCTCGGCGCGTTCGGACCCCCTGGTCCGCGCGGCCCTGGAACTGTTTGACGGGAAACTGATCAACGTGCAGAAGATCGCGGCCGCGTCTCCGGGCCCGGAGACACCGGCCGTTGAGCCTGCGAAGAAAAACGAAGGAGAGTAGCCATGCTGGGTGGATTGGGCGATCTTACGAACCTCGTCAAACAGGCCGGCCAAATGAAGGAAAACATGGCCCACTGGCAGGAGGAGCTGGCCCGCAAGACCTTCGAGGGCGACGCCGGGGCGGGCATGGTCCGGGCGGTGGTCAACGGCAAGTGTGAGCTGGTGAACATCAAGATCGAGCCGCGCGCCGTCGAAGATGTTGAGATGCTGGAGGATCTCGTCAAGTCGGCCGTCGGCGCCGCGACGCGAAAAGCCCAGGAGGCCGCCCGCGCCGATCTGGGTAAGCTCACCGGCGGCATCAATATCCCGGGCCTGGAACAAATGCTCGGCGGGGGTCAGTAGCACGTCGATGGCCAGCGGCAGAATCGCATCTTTGGATCGACTGATCGAGGAATTGAAGAAGCTGCCGGGCATCGGGGCGCGATCGGCGGAGCGCCTGGCGTTCCACATCCTGCGATCGTCAAGCGATCAAGCCAAAGCGCTGGCCGACGCCATCACGAACCTCAAGCAGAGCATTCGGCACTGCAGCCGCTGTTTCAATCTGACCGACCGTGAGCAGTGCGGGATTTGCAGCGACGCGGGCAGAGACCAAAGCCAAATCTGGGTCGTCGAACAACCGAAGGACATCCTGGCGCTCGAAGCCACGGGCCTGGTTCGGGGAGTCTATCACGTCTTGATGGGGCACATCGCGCCGCTGGACGGCGTGGAACCGGGAGATCTCACCATCGAGTCACTGGTTCAACGCGTGAAAGATGAAAAGATCGAGGAGCTGGTGCTGGCCACCAATCCGACGATGGAGGGGGACGGCACGGCGTTGTACTTAGAGAGCATACTTGAGCCTTTGAAGGTGCGCACCACGCGCCTGGCGAGGGGATTGGCGGTGGGTTCTCAGCTTGAATACGCAACCACCGCCATGCTGGAAGCGGCCATTCGCGGACGTGGTTAGATCACGCGGCTCAGGCGATCAGCGGTCCCGCGCACAACCCATCCCCTGAACTGACCACTTCATTTTATCGCACTCTCCCATAACTCCGCAACCGAAAATCAGCGGTCGATTTGTGGCATCTTTTGACCGCCCGTCGCCGGAGTAGTGTATAATTAAGGTGATGTCACAGTACTTATCACAGGTCATGTCCCAGCAGTTGCGCCAAGAGCAACGACTGACTCCGCAGTTGATTCAGTCGATGAACATCCTGCAACTCAATGTCGCCTCCCTGGATCAGCGCATCCAGGAGGAGCTGGAGCAAAACCCCATCCTTGAGTACGAGCCGGACAATGGGCAAGAACCCGAAGGCGGGCAAGAGTCCGAAGAGCCTGCCGGTCCGGACGGCGACGGCCTGGAGGTGTTGGAATGGCTCAGCGAGCAATACGGTTTCAACGCCGGTGAGCACTCCGGCGTGTCCCGCAGCAGTCTGAGCGAACGGGACGGCAAGATGGACGCCATGGCCAACACGGCCAGCCGTCCCATCAACCTGTATGATCATTTGATGGAACAGTGGGCCTTGGTCGACGTGGACGACGATCTCCGCCGCGCCGGCGAAGCGATCATCAACCACATCGACGACGACGGGCTGCTGCACGTGGCCTTGGAAGAGGTGGCTGATTCGGTCCGACCGCCGCTGGACATGGAGTGCATCCTGTCGGCGTTGAGCTCTGTCCAGCAGCTTGAGCCCGTGGGCGTGGGCGCCCGGGACATGAAGGAATGCCTTCTCCTGCAGCTCCAAGCCCTGCCCGGGGACAACCGCATCGAAGAAGAACTCGTCGCCAATCACTTGGAAGACTTGGTCAAGAATCGCCTGCCTCAGGTGGCCAAAGCCCTCGGCTGCGACATCGAAGAAATCAAAGAAGCCCAGCACGTCCTCTCCCGGTTGACGCCGACGCCGGGACTGTCCGTGGCCGACCGCGAGATTCCCCGGATCAAACCCGACGTCATCGTCGATTACATGGATAACGGCAGCGGGTATACGGTGCGCCTGGCACGCGGCAACGAACCGAGGCTCCGCATTTCCAAGAAGTATCTCGAAATGATGAAGGACCGCAAACAAGACAAGACCGCTCGGGCGTACCTCAGACAGCATCATGAGTCCGCCAGCGCTTTGATCGATGCCATCACGTTTCGGAAGGATCGTTTGCTGGAAGTGGCTGAAGCGGTCGTGGAGCGGCAGGAGGATTTCTTCGACCAAGGCACCGAGGCCATGAAGATTCTGCGTATGAGCGAGCTGGCAGAGCAGTTCAACTGCGATCCTTCCACCATCAGCAGAACGGTCGCGGACAAATACGTGCAGTCACCTCGCGGCATCCATCCGTTGCGGGATTTCTTCGTAGGCGGCACGGAAACGAGCGACGGCCAGAGCACCAGTTGGGACAGCGTCAAGGCCCGCGTGCAGGCCATGATCAACGAGGAAGACAAAGAGAAGCCACTGAGCGATGACCAAGTCGCCAAGACGCTGGGCAAGGAAGGCATCGCACTCTCCCGCCGTACGGTGGCCAAGTATCGCCAGCAGCTCAATATCCCCCCTGCCCGACAACGAAAAGCCTACTAAGCTCGCGTTTCGCAAACGGTTCGATTGTCGGCCTGACC
>JADFJZ010000185.1 GCA_022565195.1 Planctomycetota bacterium
AGCGACGGCGTGGGCAGCAAGGTCCTGCTCGCGGCCAAAGCCGGCAAATTGGACACGGTCGGCATCGACCTGGTGGCGATGAACGTCAACGACATGGCCACCTGCGGCGCTGAGCCGTTGTTTTTCCTCGACTACGTGGCCCTCAACAAGAACATCCCCAAACGCACGGCGGCGATCGTGGCGGGCGTTGCCAAAGGGTGCCGTCTGGCGGGCTGTGCCCTGCTCGGCGGCGAGACAGCCGAAATGCCGGACGTCTACCGCAAGGGCGATTTTGACCTCGCCGGCTTCGCCGTCGGCATCATCGAGCGCAAGCACTTGATCACGGGCGAGCAAATCAGACCCGGCGACTCGATCATCGGGCTGGGTTCTTCCGGGATTCACTCCAACGGCTATTCGCTGGTGCGAAAGGTTTTCTTCGAGGCCCACAACTACAAACTCTCAAGCCGGATCAAGGGCCTGCGTGGTTTGCTCGGCGCCGAGCTGCTCAAGCCGACGCGCATCTACATCCAGCCGATTCTGGAGTTGCTGCGCGGGAGACGAATCGTCCTTGGGCTGGCCCACATCACGGGCGGTGGGCTGGCGGGCAACGTGCCTCGAATCCTGCCGCCCGGCTGCCAGGCGCACATCCGCAAAGGCACATGGAAGGTGCCGCCGATCTTCAACATCATGCAGTCGCTCGGCGTGCCCGAATCCGAAATGTATCGCACCTTCAATATGGGTATCGGTATGGCTGTCGTCGCGCGCCGGAACAATTCGAAAACGATCATCGAGCACTTCAAGCGCCGTAAAATCAAGGCCTTTGTGATCGGCGAGATCGTATCAGGCAAGCGGAAATGCAGATTCTCTTGAAGCGCGCAACTCGTCGCCCTGACGCTCAGTTGTTCAGCAGCAGCTCGATGACTTCTTTGATTTCTTCGTAATCGCGATTGGCTGATTGCTGGGAGGGATCGTCCGTCGGCTCGAACACCGGGCCCGGATGGACATAACGCACTTTGCCCGACCGATCCACGATAAAGCTCACGCTGGTCGGCGAATGAGGATGATTGCGGCGGTAGATTCTCTCCAGAACGCGCCAATCCTCATCGACGGCCACGGGGCCATGGTAGTCGCGCTGGGCTGCTGCCCGCAGGATCTTCCGATCATCGACTGCGCGCGGCGGCTTGGGGTGATAGACTGCCACGGTCTGAAAACCCCGCCCGGCGAATCGCTTTTCGAGTCTTGTGATGGCCGGCAGACTGCGCTCGCAGTAGGGACAACTTTCCGTCCACCAGCGCACAAGCGTCACTTTGCCCTTCAACACAAGCGGTGCTTTCCCCGCCGTATTGAGCCAGCGCAGGCCGCCCAAATCGAATTGCCGGCCGATCAATTCCCGCCCGGAGCGAGATTGCGGAACTCGGGTATCGCGGTCTGTTTGCTCTTCGAGTAGCTGCTCGATCAAGCCCGTTGCCTGCGAAACGCTGATGTGGAAATCATTGAATCGCACGACCCCAACGCGGTCGATAATGATGACCCACGGCGTGCCGCCCGTTCGGTAGCGGCCCATCAATTCCGACCGCCGGCCTTTCTCGCCGCTTTGGCCGATCGGGATTTCGAGCGAATACTGCTTCGCTACTTCCTTGGCGCGTTCGAACGTGTTCGAAGAGAATCCTTCAAACACCGTCTGCACCGCCACGAAAGCAACATTGTCGTTCTCGCGAAATCGTTGAATCACTTTCTGGAGCGTCGGGAACCCACGTTGATGACAACCCGGACACCATGACTGAAAACAATACAAGTAAAGGACTTTGTCCTTGTAGTCGGAGACATCGAGCGTCGTCTTGCCCCCGGGCAGGTTAAGCCATTGGTTCACACCCCACTCCGGCGCGGGCCGGCCCACAACCCCGCGGTCCCCGGCCGAGGCCATCGAACACGCCGCCATCACAAAGATCACACACGACACTTGGGTCACGCTTTTCATGGTGCGTCCTCCAGCTTCGGGTTTCCGAAGTCGCCGTCCTCCCCAACCACATCCGCCAGCCTTAATATGTCATGAATCGTACGATTTCATGCATTTCCAGGGCGCTCCACGGATTTCACGCCTTTGAGAACCTCGAACTCGCGAGCCACGCTCAGTATCGCCAGCTCTCGAGGTCGGCCCCGGCCGGAGCAGTCTTGCGAATGCGCTCCATGATCTTGTCAACGTACATTTGGTGGTAACGCAGCCGCGAGGTGGCGTTCGGACGCTCGTGATCGCCGTTCCAGCAATGTTCGGCCCGCTCTCCATAATCGACGATTCCATCGTAATGCGGATCGTGGGTCTGCTCCAGAAATTCCTCTGTCAAGTAAACCGCGTTGTTGAGGTAATAGTTGTCCATCGTGCCGCAGTAAATGTGGATCTTGCCCCTCAACTTGGGACCCAGTGTTTTCCAGTCCCGTTGCATGATGTAGCGGAGGTCGTAGTTCTCGCGCCAGTATTCGGCAACGGCAGGGTCGATCTCGCCGGTCAGCTTGTTCCAGATCCGCCTCGGATATCCATCCGGGCCGACCGGGCTGTACACTGCCTCCCAAATGTCCCATTGATCCCCGGATCGCGAGTGCGTGCCGAGCACCAGCTCCCGATGATTGATTTGTTCGAGCGTGGCGCTGACGTGCCCCAAATAATCTCGCCGACCCGGGCGAGGGGTGCGTTTCCACTGGCCTTCGACATAATAGGCGCTCGTGTCCTTATAAATGTCGACAACGGTGTAGGCACGAAAATCGATTGGATCGGGGCAGGCTGCGAAACAGCCGTTGAAGTCATCGGGATAGAAGACCTGTACCGCGAGGGCTTCCCACCCACCCGTCGATCCGCCATAGGTGAATCGCGCCCAACCGGCCCCCAGCGCTCGAAACTTCTTCTCCACGAACGGAATCAACTCGTACATGATCGCATCACCGTATGGGCCGAGGTTCTGCGAGTTTACGGCGTAGGAATCATCGTAGTACGGATTCGCGTGTTGCACTTCGATGATAATCATCCGGGGCATATTGGGGCCGATCCATTCCTTGTAGAATTGATGGGCGTGCTCCTGGACGATGCGGTTGTACCCGTGAACTTTGAATCTCTCGCTGTAGTCGGGCTCCAGATTAGGGTCGGGCGGTTCCTCGCGAAAGCCGCCGAACGTGCGTGGGAAGTGGCCGTGGTTGATGATCAATGGGTAGCGTGCCTCGGGATGTTCGTCGAATCCCTCCGGCAGCAGCACGCAGGCGCCCAAGTGCATCGGCCGCCCCCAGAACTCGGAGAGGAGCTTGCTCTGGATCTTGACATGCTTGATGTACTGGGTGTCCGCAGGCGGGGCGATCGGCGGGATCTCTTGATCGAGCGAGATGCGGATCAATTCGTCTTTGTTCGGATCAATTCGCACCTTGCGCGGCGTGCTGTAGAGGTTGCCCGGCGCCCGATTCCAGTGTTGGCCTTCACCGCGGTCCATGGGCAGCTTCACCACGTGACCATCAGCACGGTGGAAGGTCTCATAGCGGTGCAGCAGTCCCTGCACCCAGTATTCTCCAGGGGGCACCCGATCCAGGCTTCGTAAGGGAAAGCCCAACACCTTCCCATCGAATATGGCCTCGGCTTCCGGTTTGAGTCCGTTCACATCGATCCCGAAGATCAACTGACCGTTTGCCCCGTCGTTGATCTGGAATCGAGGCTCCTTTGAACCGTCCTTCGAGATCATCAAGAGCATGCGACCGTCGAGCGGCACCTGGGATCGAGCGCTGGGAAACGAGCAACCGACTCGCAGTTGCCCATCGGTCGCCATTGCCGACGATCGCGGACCGAGCAACGAAACCAGGACGATCAGCAGCGACAGAACTGAAACTCGCATGGCGCACACCTCCTCAACTTTGAAAGCCGAACGGGTCTGTGGTCTGACGCAGAGTAGGACATGAATTGGTGCTCGGCAAGTCCGCCGACATGGGTAGAACCATGGCTGAGATCAAAATCGCAGGCTCAAGTGAATATTGCAGCGAACCCCTTCCAGAATTTCGCTAAGTCCTGTAGCATGATGCGCTTCGGTGCAGACGTGGCGACCCCAAGTTGAGCTTCTGGCACATCATCGATCCGCGATCCCGCAGCGGGCGCGGGCCGTCGATGCGGTCGAACGCTGCACTTCAAACTGAACCAGGACGCTGATGCCCGATCAAGAAACCATCGTCATCACCGGTGTCGGTCTCACTTCCCCGCTGGGCAATGAGCTGGCCACCCTTCGGCGCAATCTTCTCGACGGTGTTTCCGGCGTCTCGACGATGGAGACGCGCTTCATGGGCGAGGTCTTCGCGGGGATCTGCAACTTCGACGAGCGAAAGCACCAATCGTCCAAGGAGCGCCGGCGCGGCACGCGTGCGGGGTCGATTTCGATCTTCTGCGCCAGCGAAGCGGTCGCCAGTGCCCAGCTCGATCTGGATACGATTGGACGCAGCCGGATCGGCATATTCATCGGCGTGACCGAGCACGGCACCGTCGAGACTGAGAATGAAATTAATGTCATTCGAGGGTTTGATTACGATACTAAATGCTGGTCGCATCACCACAATCCGCGCACGGTGGCCAACAACCCTGCCGGCGAAGTGACCATCAACATGGGCATCACCGGCCCGCACTACACCATCGGCGCCGCCTGTGCAGCGGGCAACGCGGGCTTGATTCAAGGTTGCCAAATGCTGCGGCTCGGCGAAGTGGACGCAGCCATCTGCGGCGGCGTGTCGGAGTCGATCCACTCCTTCGGAATCTTCGCCAGCTTCGCCAGCCAGGGGGCGCTGGCCTCACACGCCGACCCGACCAAAGCCTCCAGGCCTTTCGATAAGAATCGCAACGGCATTGTGGTGGCCGAGGGCGGCT
>JADFJZ010000186.1 GCA_022565195.1 Planctomycetota bacterium
CGGGTACGGTTTTTGCCTTTGGGATGTCGGGCGAGGCGGCGGAGACGTTCACGCAGGAATCGGACGGGACAATGACCTACGCGCTGTCGGTCAACCTGGTTGAGCGGGATGAAACCGGCGCGACGCTGGATAGGAGCATGGCGGTTCAGTGCGCGGTCGTGTTGGAGCGCAAGTAGCGCGGGTAGTCGGAGGGGGCAGGATGGCACCGTCGCTTGCGCCCCGGGCTCGGAAAGGGCGTTATGGCGAAGCCTCGTCGGGCGATGCCCAGACCTCGCCTGCGTGGTTGCAGGGGTCCGGACAAACTGCAGCGTAGGGGATGCCGGCGGCGGCATTGATGACGGCGGTGACGTCGTCGAAATCGATGGCACGATTGGGGACACACGAGGCGATATCGACACGTTGATACGGTAGGTCAGAGAATTCGCCGTGGAAGGCGTCGACGACAAGGCGGACGTCGTCGTCGTCGGAGTCACCGTCGTTGTCGGCATCACCCCAAATCCAGGTTCGGGCGGTGGCGCGTCGGGTGAGGTGCTCACCATCGAACGCCCGCACATTGTAGCGTGCGTCGGGCACGATCAACGCATCGGACACGTCGACGATCCCCCATTCCGCGGGGGTCTGGAAGAGCGGATCATTCACCAAACCGCCGTTGGCATCCACGAATTTGACGACACAGAGCCAATCGTCCGAGGTCACCTCAAAGGCGATGGACGCGCTGCCCGCAGGGGGGGTCAAGGTGAGGTATCGGCAGCCGGTGGCTTCGACGGTGGGTTCGGGGTTGGTACACGGGGGGAACTGCAGGGTCGTCCCACCGGACCAGGCGGTGACGAAGCGGTTCCAATCGTCGCAATCGACCATCACGTCACGCGCGACGAAATTGCCGACTGCGCCGTCATCGATCCGTCAGCCTCTGCGTCGAGTCTGCAAGTGCTGGAACTCGCCGAAACGATGGGCTGGCCGATCGATCTTGAAACTGCCACCGCACTGTTTACTGGAATTGCCACCGATACGGGCTGGTTCCGGTTCTCCAACACGGACGCACGAACGCTCCAAGCCGCCGCGCGCCTGGTTGAGTGTGGTGTGCAACCCAATGAGCTGTACCAGACTTATTACATGTCTGATAAGCCGGCGAGGTTGCGGCTCCTCGGGGCCGCACTCTCGCAACTTGAACTTCACGCGGAGGATCGTGTCGCCGTCCTGTGCGTCACGCCGGACCTGCTGGAGCGCTGCGGCGCCACGCGGCCCGACTCCGAGGATCTGATCAACGAACCCATGCGGATCGGCACGGTGGAAGCATCGGTATTACTGAGTTCACTCGATGCCGGTGTGATTAAGGTCAGTCTTCGCAGCAAGCGTTTCGTCAATTGCGCCTCTCTCGCCGCCGAACTCGGCGGCGGCGGACATGAGCGCGCCGCGGGCGTGCGGATCAAGAGCGATCTTCAGTCCGTCAAGGAACTCATGCTCAAGGCCGTCATCGAGCAATTGCCGCCAACGGAGGCGACGGGAGGATCCGCATGAGTACTTCGCGCGTCGCCTGCGCGACGGTTCTCATTTCCGCCTGCTGGGCCGCCAGCGCGTCGGCGATCCCGGACCGGCTCCTGCGGGCGACGCCGCAGGAGATCATCGCTGCGCTGTACCTTGAGCCCGACGCGACTTCAGACACTGAGGGCACGCCCGCCGAGATGCTGATCGGTGCGCTCGATCGGGCGCGCGGGATGGGTCTGTTCGGCGAGCTTGATAGCAACACACGATTGATCTTCGATTTGCTGCACTGCGTGCCGGTTCTGCACCGCTACTCTCGAGCGCTCCTGCTACACGACATTGAATTGCGAGGCTTGGAGACGGGCGGAAACCGCCTCGACCGCCTCGCGATGTCGCTGGTTCTCCAAACCGGTTCCGACTCCGCAGCGGTACGCGGACTGGTTCAGCAATTCCTGAACACTTACACCAATGATGAATCGGGCCGGCTGGAGAAGGTCACCATTGGTGGGCACTCCTTCCATCGCTTGACTGACTCCTCGGTCCCGTCGTGGGTGGTGTGGGAATGGGGACAAGTGGACGACTTGTTTATCCTCAGCATTGGCGCGGGATCGAGCGAGCGAATCCTACGCGCTCTCGCCGGCGATGGGCCGACCTTGCTGAGCGACACTTGGTTTCAGACTGGGCATCGGCAAACGCAGGGCACGGCGGCCCGATTTGAGTTGTATGTGAACGTCGCATCCCTCCAGGAACGAATTGGCGAGAGCGCCCAGGATCGATTCCGTGCCGTTGTCGATAGTCTGGATCTTCGATCCTCCGAGAAGTCGATCTGGACAATCGGCACCGAAGGCAGAGTGTACACTTGCTATGCCTATCACCGCAAAGACGGCGCCGACATGCTCGCTCGCATCTCAGACCCACGCACTTACCGTGCCGAACACAAACGATTGATCCCGGCCGAAGCCAAGACCTACACAATCCTGAACACCAACTGTGCCGCCCTGGTGCGACGCATTCGGTCCACCTACCTGGCGACCCAGCGATTGGAGAAACGCTTCGAGCTGATTCGCGGCTGGGACACCCTGGCCCGGACCCAGAAAGTGAACTTCGAGGCCGAAGTGCTCAAGCAGTTGGGCAGCCATGTGATCATCCACGACCACCCCCAACACCCGCTGGGGCTGCCGCTGATGCGCACAATCTTGATCGAAATCAGCGGAGATTCCGACCGCGTGCGCCGGGCGCTGGATCGCACGCTCGAATACTGCGCCAGCCTATTGGAGGTCGCCGCAGCTAAGCGGAAGATGCCGGCGATTTCTCTGGTGCTGCGGCACGCACCGGACGGCATTTGGTACATCCAGTATGGCATTTATGGCCCCGCGATCACGGTCGCCGACGGCTGGCTGGTGATCAGCTACTCCCCCGAAGCGGTTCGCGTCAACCTGTCAACCGGCGCGGACGCCCCACCGCCGATGCCTTCGTTGAAATCTGGAAAACCGCAGCCGTCACAGGCCCGTGACCCGGCCCACCAAGGCAAAGCCGCTGTAGATGACGGCCAAACCGGGAGCCAGGATGTGGACGATCAAGCCCGTCCAGAATAATGCGAGCAAAATAATCATGCTGAAGGGCCTTATCTTGCGATAGAACTCACCGACGGTCGAAGGAAACATGCTCCCGGCGATGTGGCCGCCGTCGAGAGGCGGAAGCGGGATCATGTTGAAGAAGAACAGTAGAAAGTTAATCAAGAAGCCCCACTTCAGACAAACGGTGACCATGGCCAGGTAGCCGGCGCCGGCGAACCCTTCGATGGTGACATTGCCAATGAAGGAAGTGAAACCCCCCACCACCGCGTCCGGGGCAAAAAGCCGGATGCCGCAGCCCAGAATCAAATACAACGACAGGAAGATCAAACCCAACAGTACGTTCGAGAAAGGGCCTGCGGCGGAGATGAGCAAATTGGCGCGGCGCGGATTGGGCACGCCGTGCAGGCTGACCATGACCGGCCGGGCCCAGCCAAACACCGGCTGCCCGAGGTAGGCGAGAAACACGGGAACCAGAATCGTCCCGACCGGGTCGATGTGCGCCAGCGGATTCAAGGTCACGCGCCCTCGCTGACGAGGGCCTTCGTCGCCACACCACCAAGCAGCCACGGCATGCGCCGCCTCGTGAACCGAGAGCGAAAGCAGGACGATGATGACGGCGATCACCTTGTTGGCGATGGTGAGTTTGGACTCCGGTACACTGGCAACCACTCTCGCCCCGGTGGCCGCCAGATCTGCCAGAGTCACCAGGCTGAAAACGTGTGCTGCGGTCGCAAGCGCCGCGATCACCGCCGTGGCGGCGACAATCGTGGAAGTGTGAACCAGCCTGACATCGCTCCTGGCCTTCCCGCGAGCCACGATGATGCACGCCAAAGCCACGATCGTGAACGCCATACCGATAAAAGGCAGAAACGCCAGCGCCGCCGCGAAGAGTCCCCAAATCGACCAGGCCGTTACCGTCGGCCAGCTATGTGAACGACTCGTGTGAGCCCTCAAGCGCTGGGCCGACGTCTGCGCTCGTTCGTTTGGCCACTCCAACTGCTGCAACAGCCCGGCGGCTTCTTCCTGGCTGACCATGAAACCCACCTGGGCGTTCCCAATGTCGAAACGAAAGACGATCCGGCCGCCGGCTTCGTTGTAGGCGATCTTTGAATCCCACTCGTCTTTCCGCAGGGTGGTGTGGTCTTGCGATCCCGTAAGCTCCAGGGTTTCGCAGGTGGGCGTGAGCGTCCACGGCTGCCCCCGAGAATCCGTCCAATGGAGCACAGTCGGCGGTTCGATAGGTGTCGGCGACGAGTCGTTCATCATGGAAATGCGGAATGCGGAGTGCCCACGGTTCTCGCACTCAGTCCTCAGCACTCAGTCCTCATTTTGGATCAGGTCCTTTTGAATTGCCGCTCCAGATCCGCCAGCGAAAACCGCAGCGTCGTCGGCCGGCCGTGCGGGCAATTGCTGCTTTTCTCCACAACATCCCGCTGCTGGATCAAACCGCGCATCTCTTCGTCCGTCAATGGATCACCCGCTTTGACCGCCGCCTTGCAGGCCATCATGTCCAACACTTCGTGGATCAGCACCTCGGTGTGCGGCTTGTTGCCCTTCTCTGCCAGTCGATCCGCCAGGTCCTTCACAAAGGGCGTGATCGCGGAGCTGTGCAACACAGACGGAAAGCTCTGCACAGCTACGGTCGTCTCTCCGTAGAGCGTGAAATCAATGCCCAGCTTCTGGAGCAGCGCATGGTGCTCTTGCAGGACGGAAACGTGCTCGGACGTCATTTCGATTGTCTCGGGAATGAGCAAGCGCTGCGCCTCGAGCGTGCCCGAGGCAATCCGCCGCTGCAAT
>JADFJZ010000187.1 GCA_022565195.1 Planctomycetota bacterium
GCCTGTCTCACCTTTTCGGCGGGTGGTGAGGGCGCCGCAGCGCGCTGCACCTTGAGCGGTGCACCGTGTTCGACGTCGCTCTTCGCGATGTTCTCCGGACCGCCGCAACAAAATTCGTGTCCGCCATGTTCAAAACAACATGGGCCACCTGTCCTCAATCCTCACTGTCGGGCTCATGATCCGAGTCCGTCTTGTCCGATGACTCGCTCTCCTCATATGCAGAAACAAGCGCAGACTCAAGCAGCGCTTCCCGGTCCTCTCCGGTGGCCCACTCGGTCCACTCGGCGATCTTGGTCCGAACTGCTTCCGCATCAACTTGCGATGGCTTGCCCTCGACGAAAAGAACAACTTGTCTCATCGCCCAGGCCATGGATGTAGCGGAGGCTCTGCCTTGATGTAGAGCGGTCTTGTCCAGAGCGATTTCAAAAGCGGGCCTAAAGTTCTTCGCTCGTAGTTGCTCCATTTGTTTCTCATCATCCGTTGAGCCTCCAGAGATTCGGAACTGTCTTGCTAAACTAGGGAATTGCAGGCGGATGAAACTGGCTGCGAGACAGGGCCAAGGAAATGCGCCGTAGATTCGCTCGTAGGCCCACACCGCCATCAAGAATTGCTCCTCCTCACGGCCAGATCGACCCATCATTTTGCGAATCCACTCCCACATGAAATCCGGGTCGGCTACATCAGGGGATTCCAGGTGACAACCTCGACACAGCAATACAAAGTTGCTCGGGTCGTAAGTTCCCCCCAATGATCCGGGCACGATATGAGCGCGGTGCCCACAATCAGAGTCTTCTGCGGAGCGACTTCTTCCAAACTTGCGAGCGCACCGCCAACAATGGTTCTCCGCTTTGTCCCAAGGCGGATAAATTGTTGCTTTCTGTGCTCGCCAGTATGCGACAATCATTCCGCGCGTTGGCGGCAGCGATCGCTGTTTTGATCTGCTGTCCGTGGCCATCTACTCTTCACCACTTGCTCTGGGCAGCACAAGTTCGCTCAACACCCGGAATACACAATCCATTATACCGCCGCGAAGCCCCGCAATTCAACGGCTGATGCTCAATCCTGTGTTGCCTGTCGCTCAGTAGTCCGGGCCTCGGTGGGCGGGTTCGATGCGCGGCGGGGGGCCGAGGAGATGGTCGATGCGGTTTATGATCTGCGTGGTGCGGCGGTCGTCGCGCCGGGCTTTGAACTTTCCGGAAATCCGGGCACGCTCGAAAATGCTCAGATCCCCGCCCACGCGGCGCAGCGGTTGCAGGTCGCCGCCCTCCAGCTTGCCGGTGATCACTTCGCCGCCGTTCTTCTCCGCATACTGGAAAAACCCGCCGCCCTCGTAACTGATCGCCGAGTCGCCCTTGATCAGCACGTAGCACAAATTCGCGTTGAGCATGGAATCGTTCGCGTAGGTTCTTCCCGGAAACGGCTTCCAATACGACCGCAACACGATGATTTGAACGATCTTGCGGGTCTGGTCGGCGGTGGCGCGGGTCTGCTTGCGCAGGACCAGGTCCACGAGCCCGCCGTCCCGCAGGCGGAAATATGATTCGTCAAAATCCTCATAGTGCAGTTGCGGCGTAGCGTCTGAGCGAATATCCGTGACTGCGACGCGATTGAAAGGTGCCGAGTGACAGCCGAACAGCCCGGCGGACACTGCCGCCGCCGCCGCGATACAAATTTTCTGAAAATAGCTGCGCAGGGGTGCCAGTGGTTGGTGTCGGACGTGCTCGCATTGGTTAGTTGGCTTCATGCGTGAGGATCTCTATAATGCCGGCGGATGCTCAATCGCGCTGGCGCGCGGTCGTGAATGGTCCGGAGAATCTATGGCTACCGAGAATAGTGGCAAGCGCGGTGCGGGTCAATCGCCCTGGCGTCTGGGCGTGGTGTCGTATTTGAACGCCCGCCCGTTGATCTGCGGCCTGGAGCGGGAATCCGCGGTGCGGCTGGACTTTGACGTGCCCTCGCGACTCACCGCGCGGCTGCTGGGCGGGGATTTCGACGCCGCCCTCGTGCCCGTGATCGACCTGCTGCGGCACAAGAGCGAACTTCAAATCGTGTCCAATGCCTGCATCGGCTGCGACGGCGAGACGCTGACGGTGCGCATCTTCTCCAAAGTTCCGCCGACCGACATTCGCCGCATCCATTTGGACCTGGATTCGCACACTTCGGTGATCCTGGCCCGTCTGATTTGGCCGGCACTGTACGGAGCAGACGTGTCTTTCGTCCAACTGGAAGACGCCGCGTCGCTCGAGCAGTGCGAATCGGTTCTCTTGATCGGCGACAAGGTTGTCGGCATTTCTCCGGAAGAATTCCGGTATCAAGTTGATCTGGGCAGCGCGTGGAAGACCTGGACGGGTCTGCCGTTTGTGTTTGCAGTGTGGGCGGCGGACCGCGCTCGGGACACGCGCTCGCTGGGCGAGATGTTGGGCGCTGCCCGCGATCGCGGCGTGCGCAAGGCGGGGCAACTGGCCATTGAATTCGGCCCGGGGCACGGTTGGCCTGCGGCGCTCGCGCAGCAATACTTGGAGCGCTATCTCACGTTCGGCCTGACGGACAAACACGTTGAAGGCATGATCCGCTTCTTCGACCGGGCGACGGCGGGCGGGCTGGTGCCCGGCGCGCAGGAATTGCAGGCGGCCTCATGACTCCACTGGCGGAGACAACCCAACCGGCTTCGACCTCGACCCGCCACGGACGCATTAGCGAGAAGGACGCGCTGGCGCTGTACGCGGATTGCGACCTCCACGAACTCGGCCGGCGGGCGCACGGCGTCACGCAGCGGCTGCACCCGGAGGATTACCGCACCTATGTCGTCGATCGCAACATCAACTACGCGAACTACTGCACCGCGAAGTGCATTTTCTGCAATTTCAAGGCGGATCCGCCGGGAATGAACTCCGGACGCGAGGACCTGCCGGACGGCTACGTGCTCCGTTTCGAGGACATCGGCAGCAAGATCGAAGAACTGCTGGCCATCGGCGGGACGCAAATCTTGATGCAGGGCGGTTTGGTGCCGGCGGAGATGTTGCCGTTCGAGTGGTACCTTGATTTGCTGCGCTTCATCAAGTGCGAATACCCCGGCGTTCACATTCATGCCTTCAGCCCGCCGGAAATCTGGGCCTTTCATCAGATTTTCGACATGCCCGTGCGTGACGTGCTGCTTCGATTGCAGGAGGCTGGGCTGGACACGATTCCGGGCGGCGGCGGCGAGATTTTGGTCGATCGTGTGCGACGGAAGATCGCCCAGGGCAAGACGACGACGTCCGAATATCTGGCGGTCATGCGCGAAGCGCACGGCATCGGCATGCGCACCAGCATCACCATGATGTTCGGCCATATCGAGACCATCGCTGAGCGGATCGAGCATTTGCAACTCATTCGCGATTTACAGGACGAGACCGGCGGGTTCACGGCTTACATTTGCTGGACGTTTCAACCGGGCAGCACGCCGCTGGGGCGCGTGCGACAAATGCCCCCCTCGCTGGGCGCGTCACCCGACGGCAAGCACCTGGTCCTCGCCGACGCCAATGAGTATTTGAAGATGCTCGCCGTCTCGCGCATTTTCCTCGACAACATCCACAACATTCAATCCAGTTGGGTCACGCAGGGGCCTAAGATCGGACAACTCGCCTTATTTTATGGCGCGAACGACATGGGCTCGGTGATGATGGAAGAGAACGTCGTGTCCGCCGCGGACACGACCTTCAGCCTCAGCGAATCGCAGATCCGGCACTTGATCAGCGATGCCGGCTGGCGTCCCCAGAAGCGCGATTGTTACTATCGCCCCGCCGTCCAGATCGACACGGACTCGACGGCTGGCGATTAGACTTCGGCGGAGACTCCGTGTAATCTAAGCGTTGCGTGCGGCGCCGGGTGCCGCGGGGCGGCGGGATTTCGTCCCCCAACAACTCGACTCCAGCGGCTGCTGCCCACAGGAGGGCGTCATGGATGTCAGGGAAGCGGTTTGGCGGCAAGCTGAATCTGATTTGACCATCCGCACCACGGACGGTCAGATCGAAGGTTTCATTTGGGAACATGCCCAACGCATCTGCGTCTCCTCGGCGGCCATCACGGACCTGCTCGGCATGCAACCCAGCAGCGCTGATCGGGATGTTCTGGCGGCGGCCGCCCTGTATCAGGATGCGGCTTGGGTCGTGCAGTTCGTGGAGGGTTCAATCTGCCGGGCGGACATTCTGGCCAAGCCGCTGACCATGGTTCAGCGGGAGATCAGCGCCGACAAATCCGCCGACGCGCTCCGAGATATTTTCGCCGCGAAGCGACTGGAATCAGTCGGTCGCATCATTCGCGAGGCGGGCGGGCGTAAAACCACGAACATGACGGCGCAAGTCGTGGCCGATGCGACCAACCTGGACAGCATCGGTCCCCTGGCCCTGTTCCAAATGATTCACAAACAACTGGAAGACGGTCGGGCGATTCGGGCGATCCTGGAGACCTGGGATCGCCAACAGGAATATCACTTCTGGCCCGCGCGAATCAAGGAGTCTCTGCGCTCCGAACCGGTCAGAAGAATCGCCCGGCAACGGCTGGAAGCACTATCGACTTTCATGAACGCCTTGAGAATCCACACGAATGCGGAGGATCTGACCGAAGCCGCGGCGCAGTCGCGATCCAAGCCGGTGCCCTTCGAGTGACTCGCCAGTTCCACAGAAGGCCGGGCTTCGGGCTTCAGGGCAAGAAGCTTGATGCTGTAGCCTGTAGCCTGTAGCCTGTAGCCTGAAGCCTCTTCCGTCCGTGTTTCGTCACTTGGGTTGGATGGATCGATCACGGCGCCGCGCAACCAAACCAGCGGGGCTTCCAGACGGCAGGCCAGCTCAATCAATG
>JADFJZ010000188.1 GCA_022565195.1 Planctomycetota bacterium
TCGTCTCTCCGATCTATCTTGCCCGAGCCATTCGATTTGGACTCCCCGGTCTTCTCTGTCTGAGATGGTATAACGCTCTGAGCGGTGTGTTCGGCTGCCTCATCTGCGCCATGCAACAGCAATTCGACTACTCGACTTACGGCTTGTGGTTATCATTGGTTGCGTTCGTGCTCACCCTGTCCTCCGTCCATGCGGAACTGCGGATCCGCACGCATCGAGGTCACACAAGAACGATTTGTGCCCTGTTGAGTCCACGCGTGAACCTGCAAGCTCTCGACTTCTCAAGATGCTTCGGCTGTGGTTACCTGCTCATGGGCCTGCCGTCTAATCGCTGCCCGGAGTGTGGGTTGGAGTTCGATCCGGCCGAGCACGGGTTGGATGCGGAGAATCCCGTTCTTCATTCGACAAGCTGCGAGGACCGTTGAGGGCCATGCAGTGAATCCAAGACGAGGAGTCTGCTAAACGACGAAGTCAGTTTGAACGATCCTGCCGGTGGCTTGCCGTTTGGCAGCCGTTGCGAGAGGGAGTGCGTCCTCAAGCTCTGCGGAACGGGGTCCATGAGGGTGCGCGGTTCGTCACGAGGCCGCTGCTTTGCGTTGTCGGCCCCACTTGTGGTCACGAGCGTAGTCGAGCAGTCTAAAGGCCATGGCGCGGTCCAGCGCCGGGAAGGAAACGCCCGTGCCCCGCAGCACCTCCGTGGTGTGGGTGCAGTCAAACTCGGGCACAAACTTGAATTGTTGCAGGATGACGTCATTCATCTCCAGAAACATTCGTTCGGCCAGCGACTCACTGGTGGTTGTATCGACGCGATCGACGAAATGCCCGCCGTGTATTTGATAGTAGTCCTCCAGCCAGCACCGGACCTCGTCATTGCTCGGCGGAGCGGGGTTGGTTAAGTGATAGATTTGGTGTGTGTTCGAGTCGCGCGCGACGATCTCGACGATCGCCCTGGCCACGTAGTCCACCGGCACGAAGTTCTGACTGCCGGAGGGGTCCGCCTCGATCCGCACCGGCAGGCACAGCTCGCCGGTACGGCGCTGGTCGCTGAAGAACTCTGCCATCATCTCCACAACGCGGGCCACTTGGTAGAACCCGCCGTACTGAGTCGTAAATCCGGTGGCCGAGTCGCCCACGACCAAGGCCGGTCGGAGAATCGTCAGCCGCCGACCGCTGCGCTCTGCCCAGTTCAGCAGAAACTCCTCGGCCTGCCACTTGCTCAGTTCATAGTCCGTGACGAATCGAGGCTGGGGCGTGTGAAACACCTCGCGGGCGAGCGCCATATCCCGTCCGCACGTGTACGCCGTGCTCACGAAGTGGAAGACCGGCACATCGTGGGCGTCGGCCCAACGAGCCAGCGTCTTGACGCCCTCGACATTCGTGGCGAACGGCTCGCCGGGATCGGCGTTGACCGTCTGCAAACACGCCGCCGAATGCACAATACGGTCAACTCGCCCGACCGTCACAGCCGGCAGGGCATCCGGCAAAGTGCCCTCCATAATCGTAAGGTGGCCCTCATTGATATGTCGGGCGACATCTACTCCCAGCGGCGCGAGCAGCGCCGCGAGACGCAGGCGGCTTTGGGCAGCCGGGCCGCGCAGGAGCACGACGACGCGCTGGCCTCCGTCCAACAGCCCGCGAAGCACGTACTGGCCAATGAATCCCGTACTTCCCGTCAAGAATGTCGTTGTGGACTGGTTCGCCATTTGCTGCAAGTCTCGGCATCACGTCATCGTGCTTGTCAACATGGGCAATCGCCGCGGCGGGTCGGATCGTATACGAGCCCAGGAGCGAAGACGAGTCGCCCTATCATATGGAAAACGTCGTTTCGGTCAAAGGTCCTGCGGTTTGCGGTCGGTGAGTCGCCTTCCGCCGGACTGCAGCGGCTCTACAAGAGAGCATGGTCAGTACACTGCACGTTTCCTTTCAAGCTGAGCGAACCGGAAACCAGGGCATCCGAGGCTGTGGGCTACCTTGAAGGAATCGTGGATTGTGGCTTCTGAGGCCGAAAATCGTTGATATTTGGATTTGCCGCGATCAAGATACGACTGGAGGCGTACAAAGAACTGTCTGTGCGGGAACTCTTCGAGCTGCAATGCGTCCAACCTTTGGAGAGCGCTGGGTTGGCCTCTCTGTCGAACAACATTTCCTTTGAAGACGCCGCCCTGGTGCGGAAGATCCAGGAAGGTGATGTCGATGCGTTTGAGCACTTGGTGCTCAAGTATCAGGATCGCGTATACAACATTTGTCTCCGAACTGTAGGCCACGCGGAAGACGCCCGAGATCTGGCGCAAGAGACGTTCCTCAAGGCCTTCGACGCGATCAGTCGCTTCGAGCACAAGAGCAGCTTTTATACGTGGCTTTTTCGCATCGCGGTAAATCTGTCGATTTCGAGCCGGCGGCGGGATCGCAAGATCAAAATGCTCTCGTTGAGCGGCGGCGACGACGGCGAGCCCGGCCTGGAGTCGAGGCTGGCTGATACCGATCAGGCAGCGAGGCTCAGAGGCGAGGTTCGGGACAGCGAAATGCTCGAACCGCCGGAAGAACTGAAACGGCGCGAGACGCAACAGGCAGTGGCGGGCGCACTCCGGCAATTGGATGAGGATCAACGCGTGATTTTGGTTTTGCGGGACATCGAGTCGTTGGACTACAAAGCCATCGCGGAGATTCTGGATCTCCCGCTGGGCACGGTGCGCTCGCGGCTGCACCGAGCCCGGCTGGCGATGCGCGATCTGCTTCGGCCGGTGATGGAAAAGGTCGGGTAAGTACGAAGTACGAAAAAAGAAAAGAGGACAGGGAATAGGGAATCGTTTTTGGTGGCCAAGGAACATTTGAAAGATTTGAGCGAGTTGCTGTCGGCTTATCTGGATGGTGAGCTGGAGGAGTCGGTCCGCGCGGAGGTGGTGGCTTATCTGGATCGCGACGCTGGCGCAGTGCGGGTTCTCAATGAGCTGCGCGAGACGCGGTCCATGCTCCAGGACTTGCCGCATCAATCGGCGCCGGCGGGGTTCTCAGAAAGCGTTGTCTCGGCTGTGGAGCGACAGGCGCTGCTCGGCGAGGAACCCGACACGACCGTGCGAATGTCGGTGCGGCGCCGCTGGGGCCCGATCCGTGCCGCAGCATCAATCGCATTGCTCGTGGGGGCGGCCGGCTCATGGATCTATTGGCAGAGCGACCTCCGGCAATCCACGGATCTGGCTCTGCGAAGCTCCGGGACAGTGGACACGACCGCCGGGCGCGCAATGGAGAATTTGAGCGAGCCGCTTGGCGCGCTGGCCATGGTGGACGACACGGCGGAGGACACGTCACGTAGCGATCAACCCCGGACGCACATGAAGAAGAGCGCGCCCGACAAGACGGCAGCGCCGGTCGGACGTTCGGCGGATCTTCGCGACATGGTCCAGAGCGCCGAGACGACATTTACGCAGCAGCAGCAACAATCGATCGTCCAACACGACCTGACTGGCCAGGCCGGCGATGATGAAGATGAAGAAGTCGTCGCGCTTGGGGTAGAACTGGATGCCGTAACGGGGTACTTCTCGGCATCCGGCGCCGAACCGGTCGATTTTGGTCTGGCCGGTCAGTTGCGCGGATCGCGCCGGGGAGGGGCCGTTCGGGCGGACTTCGCGCAGCGCTTGCGGGCCGATGAACCCGCCGTATCTCTGGCTGGTTATGATTTCTCCAATGAGTCAAATGTACTGACCCTGAACTTCTCCAGCGATACCCAGCGCGATGAGTTTACGCAGAAGCTCGAGGTCTATCTGGTGGACAATGATTTTCTCAGCGCGACGGACCCGCTGGAGCGGATTCAAGTCGTCGAACCGCTGACCCAGAACGTGCTGCTGCGCGGCCGCCAAGGCCTGAACTATGCCGAGCCTCGCAGCGAGCAGATCCTGCTCAATGCCGCTCCGGAAGTGCTGGAAGGATTGATCGATCGCTACGCCGAGACAACCGGCGACCTTGAGGACACGACGAACATCAAACTGCAAATGGGTAAAATGAAAGTCGAGGGCCTGGAGTCGACTCGACGCATCGTCCGAGCGATGGCTGTTCCCGAAGTGCAGCGGCTCGTGCTCGGCGAGGAAGACCGAACGGCGGACGAGGTCGATGACGCGTCGGCTGATCCTGACGAGCGACTCACCGCAGCGCAGTGGCGAGAACACTTCGCCCAACTAGAACTGACCGCTAAGACGAAAGACGGCCAGACTGCCGTCGCCAAACAGAGCGGCGCCGACAAGGACGCCGGGCTGGCGCAAAGCGAAGCCGAATCAGACAAGGATGCCGCCGGCGAACAGGACGAACGAGCTGAGCTGAAGGGTTCAGACGACCCTTCTCCGGCGCGCCGGGCAGGCAGCAAAAAGGCACCCGAGCCGACGCAGGAGGCCCGGGAAGAAGCGCAAGCGACAGCCGCCGGAGAGAAGGATCAAGGCGTCGCCGGCGTGCAGAAAAAGAAACGTCGTGCCCGATCCGCAAAGGGCATGCGCGCCGATGATGTCGAGCTGTTCGGCGGTCTGGACAAAAGTCCGCCGACGTCCGTGTCGGCTGAGGGCGGCTCAGGAGCAGGCGGCGGAGGTCGTGGTGGCGGCCTATTTGAGCGGCCCAATAGCCCTGCACCGTCGAGGCCGATTGGGCGGGCGTCCAATCTGACGTTCGTGCTCAAAATGCAAACCGTGCCGCCGGTGAAACCCGAGCCGACACCCGAAATGGGGCCGCCGGCCCCGCCCTCGGAATCTGATGATTCGGAGGAGTGATCGGGGCGCGACGGGCTGCTAAACGGCAAGCCCCCGGGTGGACCCTTCGAGCTGACTTCGTCGTTTAGCAGACGTCGGGCG
>JADFJZ010000189.1 GCA_022565195.1 Planctomycetota bacterium
TGCTCGACCAAATCAGGCAATGCCGAGAGCGGCAGGACGGTCAGCGAATCGCTGCCGGGCAGCGGCTGGCCGACCTTGGCCTCGTCGGAGTCCACCACCGCCACGAGGTCGAAGCCTTTGGCGACGAAGCCCCTGTAGGCGGCCAGGGCCCGGCCCAGGTTGCCGGCCCCGACCAGGACCACCTTCCAGGTGCGGTCGGTGCCCAGAATGCGGCGGATCTGGGCGATCAGGTCCTTCACTCGGTAGCCGATGCCCGGGTGGCCGAAGGGGCCGAAGTACGCCAGATCCTTGCGAACCTGGGCATCGGTGAGATTGAGCGTCTCGCCCAGTTGGCGGCTGGAGATGGTCTGCTCGCCCCGGGCGTGGCAGTCCTCCAGGTGGCGCAGATACAGGCTGAGCCGCTTGATCGCTGGTGCTGGGATGTGGCTGGGCTTCATTGGTCCCGCAAATTTGAGTGACAACGGGGGTGTCCGAACCGCAATGAATTGAATATACTGGCGGGTGGAAACGGTCGTCAAGCTGCGGCTGGGGATGTGCCGATCGAGAGGCTTCGGGCGCCCCGGGCGGACCCGTGGGTCCGGTATTTGGCGGCATACCCACCAGCGCGGCTGGTCTTTGTGTGCGGTAGTTCACAACCCTGCGCGTATCTCCGATATAATCAGTATGATGAGGATTTTCTCGATGGGATTCCGCAAGCCATACGCTTGCATCATGATGTGTTCGCTGGCGTCCGCCAGCCCAGCGGTCCTGTGGGCTCAGACGAGCGGCGCGGATGCCCTGCGGGATCTGCGGGGCAAGGCCGACCTCACGGCGACCGACCTCAGCGCTATCGACCAGCACGTGCAGTCCCAGATCGCCAAGGTGCAGTCGTCGCTGGACGATGCGCGGGCGATCAAGCGCTTTCAAGAGCGGCTCGCGAACGACTACACCCACTCGGCCAACTCCGCCGGCTTCAAACAGCGCTTCGCCGAACGCTGTGGGGCCACGTGTGCGGAGAAGATCAAGAGCAACCCCGGGGATCTGTCGCGCGTGCTACTGCACGCCCTGGGCAGCATGGGCGATCCCGCGGCGCTGCCGGCCTTGAAGGAAGCGGCGAACTCAGCCATCCCGGGAACTCGGGCACTCGCCGTGCTCACTGCATCGCGGATGGCCGGCGCGATCGAAGCCAATCCTGCCATACTCAGCGATGTCGTGCAGTGGCTGGAGCAAGTGGGGAGTCGCGAACAGGACGACATCGTCGCGGAACTGGTCTACGGAGCTTTGCGCTTTGCGAGCCAGCGCGGCGAACAATCCGCGACCCTGGCGAAGATCCTGGAAGCCCGGCTCAAGAACTACGAGAACAACACAGTAACCGGCTACAAGGCGGACGTATCCGGTCTGGCTCGCGTGCTGGACTTCAGCGGAACCTTCGGGGATGCAGACAAAAAGAGAGTCGTCGAATCACTGGCGAAGTACCTGGTGCACTACACACATCGCTATATATACGGCGATTTGTCCCCGACCGGCCGCGGCGAACTTCACGTGCTGATCCACATGGTGGAACGATCGCTCACACAACTGACAGGTCTGGCGGCGAACTCTTCGAGTGTGGCCGGCGCGATTGGTTCGGCGGACGAGGATCGCTACACCCGGATTCGGACGGCGCTGGAGGAATGGGTCGGCTCGCCGAACAAGACCGGCCGACTGAACGGCGGCGCCTGGCAGGTGCCCGTAGGCGCCGTGCCCGGCCTGGACTTCACCGCGCCGGTCCCCGAGCATCCGGACGACCCCACGCCCGACGAGTAGTCGTCCACGGCGCGGCCCGCATTCTGATTCCCTCTTCGCCCACAACTGAGTACAATCGGCCCGATGTTCCGCACGCTCATGCTGACCTGCGCCGGGCTGCTGGCTGCGATCGTAGCCTTCTACGGCAGCGCCGACGCCGATACCCGGGCCGACCTGACCCTCGTAAGCGGCAACCGCATCAACACGCTCGACCCCCAGCAAATGAGCTGGATCGCCGACATCCGCATCTGCATCAATGCCTGGGAAGGCCTCACGCGGCACGATCCCGATACGCTTCTGCCGATCGCGGGCGTGGCGCAGATGCCGCCGGAGATCAGTGCCGATCGCACGCATTACACCTTCCATCTGCGTCCAGATGCGCGCTGGAGCAACGGCGACCCGGTGACCGCACACGACTTCGTGCGCGGCTGGCGCCGGGCGATCGAGCCCGGGACGGCGGCTGACTATGCCGGCGTTCTGACCAATCACATCAAGGGCGCGCGGGCCTACTATGATTGGCGAACGCGCGCGGTACAACAGCTCGCCCGGGAGCGATCGCCGGACAAGTTAGGAGAGAGGGAAGCGCTGCTGCGGGCGCACGCGCGACGAATGGACGACGAGTGGCGAAAAGTTGGAATCCGGGCTGCGGGCGATCACACATTGGAAGTGCAACTCGTCAGGCCGACCGCCTACTTCCTCGAATTGACGCTGCTGCCCGTGCTCATGCCGATCCACGAGAGCATCGAGCGCCTGCGCGAAGGCGATCCCGAACTCGGCATCGACGCCGGCGGCCTGGTGGTCTACGACAGCCAGTGGACCAAGCCGGACTACCACCGCAACGGCTACCCGGGGCTGATTACCAACGGCGTCTACCGCATCGCCGATTGGCAATTTCGCCGCCGGTTGCGGCTGGAGAAGAACCTGTATCATCCGGAACGGGCCTCCGCGGCGCTGGGGACTATCGACGTGCTGATGTTTGAGAGCGCGAACACCGCATTCCAGGCCTACGAGACCGGCGTGGTCGATTGGCTGACCAGCCTGAACCTCGACTATGCCGGCGCCCTGCTGCAAATGAGCCACACCGGCGAGCGGCCGGACGTTTCGGTGGTCCCGGCGTTCGGGACCTACTACTACAACCTGAACTGCAAGGACGCAGTCCTGCCCGACGGCCGAGCGAATCCGTTTATCGACCCACGCGTGCGTAAGGCGTTCGCGATTTCGATCGATCGTGATGCGCTGTGCGCCAAGGTCGCGGAGAAAGAGAATCCGCCGACGCGCACATTGATCCCGTCCGGCTCGATTCCGGGCTATCCGCAAGTCGCGGGCCATGCCGAGGACGCCGAACTGGCCAATCAACTGTTGGATGAGGCGGGCTACGAAGATCGCGCGACGTTTCCCGATGTCAGCCTCCTGTACAACACCGGCCAGATCCACGGACGGCTCGCCGAGGCGGTGGTCAACATGTGGCGCGAGACGCTCGGCGTGCGTGTGGGACTGGCGGGCAAGGAAGCCAAGACCTTCAGCGAAGACAAAGCCAAGCACAACTACCAGATCGCCCGCGCCTCGTGGTACGGCGACTACGCGGATCCGACGACGTTTCTCGACATCTTCGCCACCGGCAACGGCAACAACGACAGCGGCTACGCCAACCCCGCGTACGATGCCCTACTCGCCGACGCGGCCGTTTGCGGCAATGCCGAGCAGCGCATGAACATCCTTGCCGAAGCAGAGACGATACTCGTCACCGAGGACTTCCCGCTGATTCCGATCTACCGTTACACCAATCCGCAGGCCTATCGGCCTTTCGTCAAGGGCATTCGACCGAACCCGCGTGAGATCTACCCATTGCGTGACGTGTGGGTGGAGCGATGACGCGCTTCATTCTCACGCGTCTGGCCCTGGGCTGCGCGAGCTTGCTCGCGATCTACACCATCACGTTCCTGATGATCATCCACACGCCGGGCAACCCTTTCCAAGTGTCCGAGCGGCAAATGCCCGAAGAAGTCGTGCGCGCCCTCGAAGCCCGCTACGACATCGACAACCACGCCAAGTACTACGTGCAGTACGCCGGCCGTATCTTGACGAAGCTCGACTTTGGCCCGTCGTTTCAATATCGCGAATGGACCGTCAACCAGATCCTGGCCGATGCGCTGCCGGTCTCCCTGACCATCGGCATACTCGCCATTTTGATCGCCGTGCTGGTCGGCGTGCCGATGGGCGTGCTCAGCGCCGTGCGTGTGAACACATGGGTGGATCACTTCGGGCTCGGCCTGGTGCTGCTGGGCATCAGCATCCCGACGTTCGTCAGCGGCACCGCGCTGCTGAGCGTGTTCGGCGTATGGTTGAAATGGGCGCCGGTCGGCGGCTGGGGCGGCGTGGAACACTTGATCCTGCCCTCGGTTTGCTTGTCACTGCCGTTCCTGGCCTACATCACGCGCCTGACGCGCGTCGGCATGTTGGACGTGCTCGGCAGCAACTACATCCGCACGGCCCGCGCGAAGGGCCTGCCGCCGCGCGCCGTGATTTGGAAACACGCTTTCAAGAACGCGTTCCTGCCGGTGCTGAGCTACCTCGGCCCGGCGACGGCCCACGCCATGACCGGCTCGTTTGTCGTCGAAATGGTGTTCAATGTGCCCGGCATGGGCACGTACTTCGTGCAGAGCATTCAGAACCTCGATCGCGGTCTGATCATGGGCGTCGTGCTGGTGTTCAGCGCCGTTTTGATTCTGATGAACTTGGTCGTCGATGTGCTCTACGCACTGGTCGATCCACGGATTCGAGTGACGTGATGATTGAAACAAGTGTATCGCCTGCGCTGCTAAACGGCAAGCCACGGGCAGCGTCTCTCGACGTGACTTGGTCGTTTAGCAGACGCCCGACAATGAACTGCACATGCAGGACGAAACAGTGCCGCAACATGACACGATAATCAACCGTCGCTTTCGTCGATTCCGCCGCAATCGATTCGCCGCCGCCAGCGCTGCGGCGCTGGCCTGCATTGTGCTCAGCGGATTGGCCACCCTACCCTTCTCGCTGGGTTGGTACGACTACCAATCGCTCGAT
>JADFJZ010000190.1 GCA_022565195.1 Planctomycetota bacterium
GCAAGTACCCTTGCCCGTGGTCTGTCCTGTCCCAGCGACACGGGCAAGGGTACTTGCCCATGCCACCCAAACGGGTCAGATTGTATCGTAAATCTTCAGGTAGCGGGCCGTCACGAGTTTGCTGTCAAACGATTCTTTCGCCAGGGTAGAAGCCGCCGCGCCCAAGCGGTTGGTCAAATCGCGGCTGGCTAACAGTTTCATCACAGCCTCGGCGAGTGCGTCCGGAGCCATCGCCGGCACGGTAAGACCGGTTCGGCCGTCGGTGATCAAGTCACGGTTGCCCGGCACATCCGTACACACGATCGCGCAACCCGCCGCCATGGCCTCCAACAGCGCGTTGGGCATGCCCTCGGTATGGGAGGGAAAAACAAACACGTCGCACGCTTTGAGAATCTCCGGCACGTCGTCTCGAACGCCCACAAGCGACACGCGGTCCGCCAGGTCGAGTTCCGTGATCAACTGCTCCAGGCGCGAACGCTCCGGACCGTCGCCGACCAACACCAGGTGCGACGCGAACCGCTGCCGAATGATCGCCAGCGCCCGAAGCAGGTCGTCGAGGCCTTTGACCGGATCGAGCCGCCCGACCCACGCCAGCAGGCTGTCGCTGCCTTCCACACCCAGCTCGGATTTCGGGACGGGCTTGGCCCGATCGAACCGCTCGAGATCAACCCCGCCGCGAACCAGCAGCAACCAAGATTCGGGCAGCCCGGCTTCGTGGTGCAAATGATCGATCACCGATTGCGAATTGCCGATCTCCATCCGGCACAGGCGATGCGTCCAGCGATCGACCGTCAAGTGCCAGCGACGTTCAATTTCGACCGTCTGAATCTCGCAAATCAGCTTGTTTCGCGACACGCCGGCCAGCGGGGCGATCAAACGACACGCGATGTTGGCATGAAACAGAAACGAATGGATGATTTCGGGTTGGAATTGGACGATTTCACGACGCAGCCGCAGCAGCGCCCCGATGCCGGCTGGGCTGCGGGCGTCGCAGGACCCCACTTCAACACCGGCCTGCGCGATCATCTCGGACACTGGACCCGGCGGAGACAGAGACACTACCCGTACGACATGCCCCAGCTCGTGCATGCTGGTCGCCAGACGACACAAGTGCAGCGGCACCCCGCCGACCTCCAGGTCGGTGATGACGTACAGGATCCTCCGGGGGGTGAACGCCATGAGATCGTGCATGTACTAATCATTACGAACGAGCGCGACTGTGTGTGCGAGTGTCGGCAGGACAATCTGCGTCATGGCCAATTCCACCGCCGGCGTCGAGCCCGGCATGGCGTACAGCACGACGCGCTTGTGCACACCCGCCACCGCCCGCGACAGGATGGCCTTTGGCCCGATCTGCTCGTAGCTCAACCGGCGGAAAAGCTCACCGAAACCGCTGAATTGCTTCTCGACCAAATCGGAAACCACCTCGTAGGTCTGATCGCGCGGGGCCAGACCCGTTCCGCCGCTGAGCAGAACAGCCTCGCAGGAGCCCGACTGGGCCTGCCGCTCCACATACAGCTTGATTTGGTGCGGTTCGTCCGGAATGATCGTGGTCGCCGTCACTTCATGGCCGGCGTCGGCCAGCAGTTCCCGGATCCGCCGCCCGCTGGTGTCGGTCTCGTCAGTGCGCGTGTCGCTGACCGTCACGACCACACACCGCACACAGTCCACGTCTTTCTTGTGATGAGAATCGCTCATGAAGTCTTCTTCAGATCGCTCAGGTTGTTCTCCTTGCGGATGTGGCTGACCTTTCGCCACACCTGCGGATCGATGCTGAAGAACTTTACAAGATTTGCCGTGCTGATGCCAATGGCCCCCGCCACGTCGCGAAGACGGCCCCCGTGGCTGTGAAGCAGGCTGAGGACTTCATTGATCACGAACAAGGCCCGCTCGTCCTTTCGCCGGATTTCAAGCCGGCCGTCGCTGATACAACCGGCCAGCAGCGGACTGGGTGCATAGTTTGTCGGATCGACTTCATCCAGAAAGTCCGTCGCCAGCGTCAGCCGCAGCCGCCGCAAGGCCCGTCGCTTGTTTACATGCTGCGAGCGGTCTTCCTCACCCTTGGCGATCAGCCGGGTCGGTTGATGGTGCAGCCGCACCGCCGAACTGGTCTTGTTGCGATGCTGCCCCCCCGGCCCCGACGACCGATAGGTATGCACTTCGCATTGACCGAGCAATGCGTGATCTTCAAGCTCGAGATACTGTTTCGCGTTCATTACCTTCCCAATCGCCCCTAATTGTCTGCCCTGCAAACGAATATGGCAACTACCTGTCACTTGCGTGCTCGGTGGAATGGCCGCTGAGTTGCCGGTCTGCCGGAACATCGGATAGAATCCCGGCTATGCTTGCCCGGCTGCACAGTGTGGTTCTGATCGGCATCGAGGCCATCCCCTGCGAGATTGAGGTCGATGTGCCGAAGAAGGGCTTCAAGGGGCCCATGATCGTCGGTCTGCCCGACATGGCGGTCAAGGAAAGCATCCATCGCATCAAGACCGCGCTGAACAACTGCGGCTATCCCTATCCGCGATCCAGTTCGGTGATCAATCTGGCCCCCGCCGATTTGAAGAAGGAGGGGCCGTCGTTCGATCTGCCGATCGCACTGGGGCTGATCTTCGGCGACGCGCAGGCGGAGAGCACGCGGCTCGGCGAGTACTTGACCTTGGGCGAACTCGCCCTCGACGGGCGGATCCGGCCGATCAAGGGCGCCCTCTCGGCGGCGCTGCTGGCCAAGGAGCGAAAATTCAAGGGCATCATCGTCCCGGTGGAGAATTCGAGAGAGGCTGCGGTCGTGAACGAGGTGGAGGTCATCCCGGTCGCTTCGCTGACCGAGGCCGTCGGGTTTCTCACGGGTGAGATGGAGATTGAACCCACGGACGTCGATGCCGAAGCCCTGCTGGCCGACCGCAGTAAGTACGACGTTGACTTCGGCGATGTCCGCGGGCAGGAGCACGTCAAGCGAGCCCTGACGGTCGCGGCCGCTGGATCGCATAACATTTTGCTCATCGGGCCGCCCGGCTCGGGCAAGACCATGCTCAGCCGCCGGCTGCCGACGATTCTGCCGCCGCTGACGCTCGAAGAATCGCTGGAAACGACGCGCATCTATTCGGCGGCGGGCAAGTTGCCGATGGATACGCCGCTGCTCGCGACCCGGCCCGTGCGCACGCCGCACCACACCGCCAGCGCACCCGCCATGGTCGGCGGCGGAACGATCCCGCAGGCCGGCGAAGTGTCACTGGCCAACAACGGCATTTTGTTTCTCGATGAGTTCCCCGAGTTCATGCGCAGCATCCTGGAGACGCTGCGCCAGCCGCTCGAAGACCGGCAGGTGACCATCTCGCGGGCCCACAGCTCGGTTTGCTTCCCGGCGGACTTCATGCTGGTGGCCGCCATGAACCCCTGCCCCTGCGGCTACTTCAACGACCCCAACAAGACCTGCAAGTGCCACCCGCAGCAGATCGACCGCTACCTGGCCCGCATCTCCGGCCCGCTCATCGATCGCATCGACATCCATATTGAGGTCCCGGTCGTGCCCTATCGCGAGCTGCGCAGCAGCCAGGACGGCACGAGCAGCACCGACATGCGGCAGAAAGTGCTCGACGCCCGCGAGCGGCAACGGCGGCGGTTTGATTCGACGAAACTGAAGCTGAACAATCAAATGACCGGCAGGGAGATTCGCAAACACTGCAAGCTGGACACCGATTGCGAGGGGCTGCTGCGTCAGGCGATGACCCAACTCGGCCTGTCGGCTCGCGCCCACGACAAGATCCTCCGCGTCTCCCGCACCATCGCCGACCTCGACGCCTCAGAGCCCATCCAGCCGCAGCACATCACCGAAGCCATCCACTACCGCCTCCTCGATCGAAATCTCTAAGGGAAATGATATTGCATATTCACGAGCATGGTTTAGAAATTAAAAGAAAATACGTTTCAGACTCAACGATTGAATCTATCATCAATGAAGTAGGCACTTCAAGTGTATGTCTTCCAATGCAGGGCGTTCGGGGCGCTGATAAAAAGTTTCATACGATTAGTGATTTAGCCCAATCGGATGAGTTCGTTAATCTGGCCAACACCATTCTAGGTTCGAAACCCTGTATCGTTCGGGTTATATTATTTGATAAATCATTTTACAAAAACTGGTTTGAGACATGGCATCAAGATAAAACAATCGCATTAGATAAAAAGGTAGAAGCGACGGGTTGGGGCCCCTGGAGCTTTAAAGACAGGACGCATCATGTTCAGCCGCCACTGGAAGTCTTAAACAAAATGGTAATATTTCATTTACACCTTGATGACGCAAACGAAAACAACGGCTGCTTAAAGGTCATACAGAAAAGTCATAAGTTAGGAATACTATCCCACCTAGAGATAACGGAGGTGGTAAACACTCAAGAACCCCATTTATGTGAAGTTCAAAAAGGTGACTTAATGCTTATGAAACCTTTTATAATTCACTCGTCTAGCAAGTCTGTCATTCCTGACCATAGGCGCGTGGTTCACATTGAGTATAGTAATTACCTGCTGCCAGAAAATCTAAAATGGGCATAAACCAACTTGTAACAAGTGGATCAACAAACGCAGTCATGTAGGGCGGGCAATATCTTTCCCACCGTAAACTTTTAGCCCCCGGTTTCACCGGGGGTCCTTCCCTATCCAAAACATCATGACCAGAAGATACCATCGCCAGACATGTAAGCCACCCACCTCGCCGCAAATTCTCCTATAACCGTTTTAAATGACCGCCACCGCCACAAAACTCATGCACTTCTACCACGCCATGCTCGACCACTATGGCCCGCAGCATTGGTGGCCTGCAAAAAACCCCTT
>JADFJZ010000191.1 GCA_022565195.1 Planctomycetota bacterium
CTTGAGCAAGGGCAATCGAGGTCTCGACCAAACCACGCTGGGCATGCTGCTGGCCGGGCGTCGCGGTGTACGCCATCCAAGGGCTCTGCCACGGCTCAAACTGAAGAACGTGCTGGCCTGGGCGGACACCCACCGACGCCGCACGGGCAAGTGGCCGACGATGCAGATGGGCGCTGTCCATGGCGCGCCTGACGAGACTTGGTCCCGGATCGACTCCGCATTTAAGGGAGGCGCTCGCTGGCACGGCGCGCGGACCTCGCTGGCCCACGTACTCGCCACGTACCGCAACAAGCAGCACCCGGACTTTCTACCGCGCATGACGATCAAGCAAGTTCTGGCGTGGGCGGACAACCATCACCGCCGTACCGGACGCTGGCCCACGAACAAGTCCGGAGCCGTGCGGGGATCGGCGGGCGAGACTTGGAGCAAAGTCCACAATGCATTGTTTGAAGGCAACCGGGGGTTTCCCGGCGGCTCGTCGCTGGCCCGGCTTCTGGAACAGCGCCGCGGCGTGCGCAACATACACCACTTGCCGCGCCTGACCATCAAGCAGATTCTGAAGTGGGTGGACGCCCACCGCAAGAGGACAGGCCGGTGGCCCGATCCGCACTCCGGCTCTGTCCCACGCTCCGGCGGGGAAATCTGGAGCGGCATCCAAGGCGCTCTGTTCATGGGCGGGCGCGGACTTCACAGCGGGAACACCATCGCCAAGGTGCTCGACCGGCATCGCGGCGTGCGCAATACCGGGGACTTGCTCGCTTTGAGGATCCAGCAGATTCTGCGCTGGGCCGACAATCACCACAAGCGCACCGGCAAGTGGCCGGTCAAGAGGAGCGGCGCCGTGCCGGAAGCGCCCGGCGAAAGGTGGTCGGCGATCAATGTCTCTCTGTTCGAAGGCCTCCGAGGCCTGCGCCGAGGCTCGTCTCTGCCGCGACTGCTGAGCAAGTATCGCGGCGTGCGGAACGTGCATGATCTGCCGAAGCTCTCGACCAAGCAGATTCTGAAGTGGGCCGACGCCTACTACAAGCGCGAAAAGGGCTGGCCGCAACGCAGCTCCGGAAAGATCCCGCGTACCGGCGGCGAGACCTGGGAATCGATCAACTATGCGCTGAAGAAGGGCAACCGCGGCATGAGCGGCGGGTGGACGCTGTTCCGATTCCTCAACCGCTATCGTCGACCCGAACGAGGCCTGTAGGCGCGCAGGCAATGAAACTCGGCCCAAAGCCCAGCGAACAGAACCAAGTATCATGTCCCCCGAACTCCCCAGCACAGCTTCGGGGCCTCGTTGACTTGGTTCAGCGCCTTAGCGTCGCGGTCCGCTGCTCACTATTCTTGACTTGCCTCTGGACAGCCTGCACAACGGAATCAACATCGATTTGCTTCATGCAGTTGGGCACCGGACAGCCATCGTCGAACTTGCGTTTGTAACAGCCCACGCAGGGCAGGGCAGGTTCGAGAATCTCGCCCAGGCCGAAGAGATGAAACTCATGCTTATTGAAGACGTTGTTGAATAGCACGATGCGTTTTCCGAGACCGATGGCCATGTGCAGCGCCATGGTCACCGACGTGACCACCACATCACAGCTATCAATCACGGTTAGGAATTGGCGCAACGGTTTAATGCCATGATAGATGGCTCCCGTGCGGCAGGTGAGCCGGACGTTGCGGTCGTGTTCATCCGGTCCGCCTAATAGCAAGGGGCGCATGTTCAAGGATTGCAGCTTGTAAATTAGTTGCTCAAAGTTCTCCTCAGGCCAGATACGCGTCGGCCAGATCTGGCCGGCGCCGGTATTCAACCCAACGATGGGTCCCGTCCCGGAAACTGGATTAAGCATTGAGGGTTCGCTTTGTGGCAGGATGTAGGTCTCGCCGGAATAAGGCCAGCCGCAAATCTCAAAAATCTCTTCGACATAATGCCGGGTGCAGGCTTTCATGAGATCGTCGAAGATGCCTGTCTGCCATTTGCGCTCGCTATCGGCATCGGCGGCCACGATGTGTCCCATGTCGTCGAGCGTAAACCCTTTGATGACGTCGGCACGAGATTGGCGGGCGATCGCGCAAGGCGTCACATCTTTATCGAGGCTGAGGATTAAGTTCCATTTCTGAGCTTTAATCCACTCAGCGGCCTGCCAGGTCGAACGAACGACTTGGTCAACCCAGCCGTCGGGAATGAGGTCGGGGAACTCGGTGACCCACACGACGTAAGCAGCCGGGTGGTGCTTTTTCAAGTAGTGTAGAATCGGCGTGCAGCGGATGACCTCGCCGGCCGCCCCGAATTTAAGGATCAAGATACGCTGCTCGATTGGATCGTACTGGTTGCAGCCCTCGCAATGCACACCGTGTTGTTTGTGCGGCTTGCACGGTTTATAACCGTCGAAATGTCGACAATCGGTGTTAATCTTCATTTCAGCGAGACTTCGTTGGACTTCGCTTCGTTCTTTACTTGGCTGGATGCCAGGTCCACATCGAAACGTACGGGATTCTTCGCCAGCAAGACATCCTTGCACAATCGCTCCAACTGCTCGGCAGCCCGATCCCACGAGCAGTGTTCCAGAGCAGTCTGACGCCCAGCGCGCCCAAGCGCATCGCGAAGTTCTTTGTCGTCGGTCAGCGTGACCAGGCCCTCAGCAAGGGCGCGGGGCGACTTGGCAATCCACACGTTTTGCCGATGGATGCCGGGCAGGTTGCCGAGCGCTCGCGGGGTGCACAGCACCGCCTTACCCATCGCCCAAGCTTCCATGATCTTGTTCTTGATGCCGCCCCCGCTGATCATGGGCACGACCACCAGTGCTGCATCGGCCACGTGAGGTCTGATGTCATCGACATAGCCAATCAAGTCGATGCCGGGAATAGAATTGAGGCGGTCCAACAGGGGAGAATGACCCCGACCCATGATCGAGAAGCGCATCTGCGGCTTCTTCGCAAGCACCACAGGCCAGACCTTTTCAACAAAATAGAGAATGGCGCTGAGGTTGGGACCAAAAGTCAGCCCACCCCAGAAGATGGCGCGGTTCTCATCGACCGGCTGGTCGCTCGGCGTATAGTGTTCACAATCCACACCGTGCGGGATGCACTTGATGCGGCGGTGGCCGGTGACAAGCCGACAGACACGTTGATCCACATCCGAAAGCACGGTCACTGCGTCGACCTTGCGGATATACTTTCGCTGGAACAACCCGACGGCCAGCAGGCACTTAAGGTCATTCCATTTGCTTGTCGCCCGTCCATGCCACAGCTCTCGCCACCTATGTAAGACTTCATCATCCTGCAAATCGCAAATGGTCGGCACTTGCTTCAAGTGGGCCAGACAGGCCAGCGATTGATAGTTCATTCCAATGACGATCTCCGGCTGCCACTGGCGTGTAAATCTCACCACCTCGCGCACAAAGGCCATGTTGATGCCGAAATAGCGCTCGAGACGACCGGCCTGGTTCTCGTCAGCCTCGAGATCCACCTCATGGTTGTCGAGCCGGCTAGCGCTTGCCACCCGACATTCGAAGTTGAATGGCCACTCATCCGATTCGCAGGGACGCTCCACGATCATTCGGAGGTGGTGTCGCTCAGCAAGCCGGCGGCACAATTCATAACAGTGCAGCCGGCCGCCGTAACACAAAGGCCAGGGCGGTTCGTTTCTGATGACCAGGATCTTCACTCTTGAATATCCCCCACCGTCGCAGGCCGGCAAGCTCGAAGCTGCACCCAAGACACGCCTCAACACTACACTGTTTATCGGTCTAATCGCGGACCCCCTAAAGCTATGCCACAGCCCCGTCATACGCCATAAGCCCTTTATACTAATGATGTTGTGTCGATGTCGTCAGGCCAAAAATTGTAGGCCGACCGGGTAGCATCGCCGGGCTTCCTGCTGGCCTTTGCCCATCTTGCCTGCCTTGCCTAAGTTTGGCTTCGTTTGGTAATAGCATGATGCACCAACCACTTGCGTCCATTTCCGGCTACCCGCTACTCGCTACCGACTACTGTTTCACCTCACAGCCTGCGTCCAATGCGCGCCCGCACCGCTCGACATCGCGTCCGGCAACAAGCGCTACGCCGCGCGAGGCAACACGCATCATATCCCCACTGCGGCCTTGCGTTTGCGACGAAATGGGTTTGTTCGGCCACTGAGGTTTTGGGTGATTCGTGACTCGTGATCCGTCCCCCATTCCGCGACTCGACTGAGCTCGCCGAAGTCAATCCGCGATCCGAAATCCGCATTCCCTGTTCCCTCTTCCCTTTCCACTCTTCACGCTTCACGTACTTTCTTCCGCGCACACCACGTCCGTGCGGGGCGCGCCCACTTGTATAACTTGACAGGCGATCTATCACGATTCGGGCCGCAGGCGATCAGTACTACGGCGTCGGCTCCGCCGCTTCGTCGTCCGGCGGCAGCTTCGCCCGCCACTCGGCGGCTTTGGCGTCGTAGCCCTGGCCCGGCTCGGCAGCGTGCCAGGATTCATAGAAATTGACCAGTCGCTCGATGGATGCCTGTATCTTCCATGTTGATTCGTCATTGCCTCCGACGATCTGCTCGTGCGTCGCCAAGAGCAACGTCTCGGCCTCCGCAAAGCGTTGCCCTTCGAGCAGGTACTTCACGAGATTGGATTCGAGTTCGCCGCGCAGAGCAGAAGGGTCGGGATCCAACAAAGCGACGGCCTTGCTCTGTGTTTCGATCGCAGCGTCGATGTCTCCGTTCATTTGTTGGGCCAGCGCCAGGGTGTCCAAAGAGTAGGGGTCCTGTTCATCGCTGGCCTCTACGGCCTTCTTGGCGAATTCCAAAGCTGTCACCGAGTCGCGAAGATCGTGCACGACATCATTCAGAAGCT
>JADFJZ010000192.1 GCA_022565195.1 Planctomycetota bacterium
GCCGATCTTGACGGTGACGGGGATGTCGCTGCATTCGACTTGGCCATCTTGCTGGGCTACTGGGGCCCGTGCCCGTAGCAGAAAAACCACGCCGACGTGTTCGGAGGACGCATTGCCTATTTCACGTGCGCGTCGGGGCCGGTCTTTGAGTTCGCCGCCGCGCACAGGCGACCCACATTGCGTGGAGACGATCCGAGCCTACCGCAGCGGAGCAGGTGAGTCCGGCGGGTCGTGATCGGGCGCGCTATTCCCAACGTTTTTCAATAGATCAAGTGGCAAGTTATAGGGGAGGGCGGGGATTGCGCGCCGGCGGTGCGCGCATCGGAAGAAGGGAACAAGGAACATGAAAGTCGAAAAGTCGAAACGTCCAAAGTCCAAATCGAGAGGAGGTGCGAACCACGAATCACGGTTCGACAGGCTCACCGCAGGCGAGTCACGAACCGCGCAAGAGCGTATTGGCCAAACGAACCCACCGCGTCGTAAGCCCAAGGCCGTAAATAGGTAGGGCCGACCGTTGCCTCTTCCGGCGTAGGGGTTGGTGCCGCGCGCAAACGGGCCGGAATCGTTGTCGCGGGGGTGCCACTGGCGGCTTGACCGCTCCGCCGCGGCGGACCGGATGTCCCTGCAGCAACACTGGCGGATGCGCCTGCAGTGGACCAAGGGGCACGCCGTCGGATTGGGATGCATCAACCCATGCGTCAAGGAGCACTAGTAAACAGGCGTTCGATGGGCGAGAATTGCACGCTGGCGAGTCGCTGAACGAGGAGCGCTGTTGGTCTTGTTGTTTAGCGGCGACCCGGAGGGGAGCGCGTCTGGAGATCAGCACACAAGGAACACAAAAATGCCCGAAGCAATGGATTTCTATGCGATTCGAGATTCCCTGAGTGACGACGAGCGGCAGATTCAGGATGTGGTGGGGCGGTGGGTCGATGAGCGCGTGCTGCCGATCATCGGCGACTGCTTCGAGCAGGAACGGTTCCCCACGGAGCTGGTGCCGGAGATGGCGGAGATGGGGCTGTTCGGGCCGACGATCGAGGGCTACGGCTGCGCGGGGCTGAACAGCGTGATGTACGGCCTGATTATGCAGGAGTTGGAGCGCGGCGACAGCGGGATTCGCAGCTTCGCCTCCGTGCAGAGCAGCCTGTGCATGTTTCCGATCCTGACCTACGGCACCGACGAGCAAAAGGATCGCTGGCTGCCGAAGATGGCCAAAGGTGAAGTCATCGGCTGTTTCGGGCTGACCGAGCCGGATGGCGGGAGTGATCCGGGGCAAATGAAGACCAAGGCTGTCCGCGACGGCAGCGACTGGATCATAAACGGCGCCAAGATGTGGATCACCAACGGCACCATCGCGCATCTGGCGGTCGTGTGGGCGGTGACCGACGACGGCGTTATGGGCTTCCTGGTCGAGAAGGATACGAAGGGCTATTCCGCCCGCGACATTGAGCACAAGTTCTCGCTGCGGGCCTCGCACACGTCGGAGTTGTTCTTCCAGGACTGCCGCGTGCCGGAGGCCAATCGGCTGCCCAAGGCCGGCGGCCTGCGCGCCCCGCTGAGCTGTCTGACGCAGGCCCGCTTCGGCATTGCCTGGGGCGTCGTGGGCGCTGCCCAGGCGTGCTACGCCGAGGCCGCCGAGTTCGTCGGCGTCCGCGCGCTCTTCGGCTCGCCGCTGTCGCATAAACAGGCGGTTCAGATTCGCCTGGCCGACATGGTCCGCCGCATGACCAATGCCCAATTGCTGGCTTTGCAGCTTGGCAGACTGAAGGACGCCGGCAAGATGCACCACACCCAAGTTTCGCTGGCCAAGTGGAGCAACTGCCGCATGGCACTGGATGTCGCCCGCGACGCCCGCGACTTGCTCGGCGCCGGCGGCATCACCATCGAGTGCTGCCCGATTCGCCACATGCTCAACCTGGAGAGTGTCATTACGTATGAAGGCACTGAGACGATTCATCAGCTTGTTGTCGGAAGAGAACTGACAGGGCACGCGGCTTTTTGAAAAGTAACGGGTAGCGAGTAGCGAGTAACGGGAAAAGGCGGAGGAATCGTTATGACGACTGGGCGAGGATATCATGATTTGCGCGTGTGGCAGCGCTCGATTGAACTGACTACGAGCATTTACCGGCACACCGCTGGATTTCCGAAGAGCGAGTTGTATGGTTTGACCAACCAGATGCGTCGGGCGGCAGTCAGTGTTCCTTCGAACATCGCAGAGGGACAAGCACACCGAACGCTGGGAAACTTCAAACGATTCCTTGACATGGCCATGGGTTCTCTGGCAGAGCTTGATACCCAGGCCATCATCGCAAAGAACCTATGCTACCTGAATGAGCAAACCTGCGCCGCGATACAAAGCGAAATAACGGAAATCAGAAGAATGCTCTACGCGCTGAGCGAAAACGCCAAATACTGACTAAACCCACGACCGGAAATTACCCGCTACTCCTCTCCCCGTTACTCGCTACTCGTTACTCGCTACTATTCCAACCCGCCGCGCAGCGGCTTCTTCCGCTTCGGCTTGGGCTTCGCTGCTTCGGCTTCCGCCGCTTCGATGCCGGTGTAATCGGGCGAGGCTGTTATCTGCTTGATCGACAGGCCGATGCGGCGGCGCTCTTCGTCGACGCTGACCACCTTGGCCTGTACCTTTTCGCCCTGCTTGACTACGTCCGTGACGCTGTTTACTCGCGCGGCGGACAGCTCGCTGATGTGCACCAGCCCCTCGACGCCGCGGGCGAGTTCCACGAACGCTCCGAAGTCGGTGATCCGCGTGACGGTGCCCTCGGCGACGCTGTCCACAGGCCAGCGAACACCCGCCCCGATCCACGGATCGTCCTGTAACCGCTTGATTGACAGGCTGATGCGCTTGCGGTCGAGCTCGACTCTCATGACGCGGACCTTGACGACCTCGTTCTCGCTGACCACCTCGCTGGGATGGTTGATGCGCTTTTCGAAACTCATCTCACTGATGGGGATCAATCCTTCGACGCCGGCTTCCAGTTCACAGAACGCGCCGAAGTCCATCAGCCGGGTGACCCTGCCGCTGACCACCGTATCGACAGGCCACTTGGTTTCGGCGTCGGTCCAGGGATCGGCCAGGAGTTGCTTGAGGCCCAGCCCGATCTTTTCGTTCTCTCGGTCGATTTTGAGCACCAACAATTCGAGTTTCTGGCCTTCGCGCACGACCTTGCGCGGATCGTCGATTCGCTCGAAGCCCATGTCGCCGATGTGCAGCAGCCCGTCCACGCCGCCGATATCGACGAACGCGCCGTAGGGCATGATTGTCTTGACCGTGCCGGTGACCACCTTGCCCTCCACCAGTGTAGCCAGTTGCTCCTTGCGCGCCACTTCTGCCTCGGCATCGAGCACGACCCGGCGCGATAGGATCAGAGATTTCTCACTGCGCCGCACTTCAGTGATTTGGCAGCGCATTTTCTGGTTGACGTAATCGGGGAGGTCGTCGCTGTCGATGCGCGTGCGGTCGATCTGGCTGACGGGCAGAAACGCGTCAATGCCATCGACGGTCAACTCCAGTCCGCCCTTGTTGTGTCCGGTCACGCGGCCTTCGACATCCTGGCCGACGGCCAGCGTGTCCCACGAAGCAGCCATGACCGCGCCCTGGCGCGACAGCAGCAGCAGACCTTCGTCCTGGTTGTAGCCGGTGACGACTACTTCGACGCTGTCGCCGACGGCGGGCACCGGCTCGTCGCCGAGTTGCTTGATGCTGAGCACGCCGGTGCTCTTGCCGCCCATGTCCATCAGGATGTCCTCGCCCACGATCGAGACCACCGTGCCGATGCGAAGATCTTCGCCGCCGGCTTCGCGCCGTTGGGCAGGCCGATCTTCCATATCCATCAGGCTCATGTCGCCCAGAGCCTTCTCGATTTCCTGCTGAAGCAGTTCCTCGGAGAGGCCGCCGGGGTCTTGAGATTCATCATTTCGCACTGTCGCGTCGCCGTCAGTCATCGATACACCTGAAAAAGCTTGTCTTGATTGGTGAGCGTCAAGCGGGTTCCTCTCCATCGTGAGCCCGTCGATATCATATTGTTGCGGATTTGGGTACTCGTCGTCAACTGCCGCCGCGAACCGACCTCATCCAGCCCTGCTGGCGGTTTCCCCGCAGTGGCGGCAGCGACAACGGCCGCATAGTGGTCGTTTAGCGGCGACCCGAAGGGGAGCGCCGGGGTGCCACCCTTCGGGTCTGAGCCTCAGGGTCGAAGACTGGCAGCTTGCCGCCGGTGCGGGCAGCACATCAACACCGCCGGGTGAGCTGGCCGGACCGTATGGGTGCCCCAATCTTGCGCGGCCAGGGTGGGGAATCCCCCGTGCAACATGCTCGTCCTCGGTGCCGCTCCTGCAAGGCTGCTCCGCCGTTCGCAACGTGTTGCGGAGCCTGCGCTTGGCATGGCCGTGGGTTCGTTTGGCGCAGGCGCTTTGGCCCGTTCGGGTGGCATGGGCATCCCGGCGCGCCGGGACTTGTCCGTGGTGCTGCCCATGGGGATTGGCGCTTGCTCGATTTTGCGGAGGCGCTGGCGCAGGTCGAGCTGGCGCATGGTGCGGAGCAATTCGCGATCGATCATGGTTTCGTAGCGGATCAGGCAGTCCAGACTGTCCGGCGGAGGCAGAATGCACTCGCCCCGCGGAACGGGCTGCAAGTGCGATAGCTCGTCCAGTGCGTCCGCCAGCGGGTTCGGCAGGTTGGCGTGCGTGATGGCCTCCACTTCAAACCGATACGCCCGGCGCAGCCGCCAAAACGACGCTGCCAAACGCTCGACGAGCATTGTCTCGATCGTACTCTGC
>JADFJZ010000193.1 GCA_022565195.1 Planctomycetota bacterium
TCTGAGATTGACAATTCAATCCGTGCGCCGGACGCGCGCGGGCAGGCGAGGATTCGATACCGTGAGGACAATATGCCGCCGATCGTTGATTTGAATGGCAAGCTGGTGCGCGCGGACGCCGCCGAGGTCAGTGTTTCAGACTTGGGCGTGCTGTACGGCATCGGCCTGTTTGAAACCATGCGTTCGTACGCAGGCCGTGTGTTTCGCTTCAGCCAACACTTGGATCGGTTGCTGGCATCGGCCGAGAAACTGAAACTGCCCTTCCAGCGCGAGATGCTGCCGGATGAGGGACGACTCGTCGCTCTGCTGGAAGCGAACGACCTGTCCGATGCACGTCTTCGCTTGACGGTCAGCGGCGGCTCGCCGGTCAAGGAAGGGCTGAAGCACATGGTGCTGACCACAGCCGTGCCCCTCGAGCCGGTGCCCGCGAAATATTACACGCACGGCGTCACTGTTCACGTCGCGTCGCAGGTGCAGCAGTCCACGGATCCCCTCATCGGCCACAAGACGACGTGCTATTGGGCGCGACGTGAGGCCCTGCACGAAGCACGACAGCGTGGCTGCGCCGAGGCGCTGTGGTTCACCGAGACCCGGCAACTCGCGGAGGGCTCCATCAGCAACGTTTTCGTGATCAAGGACGGCACCGCCAAGACGCCGCCGCTGGACACGCCTGTGCTGCCAGGCGTGACGCGCGCCGCCGTGATTGAACTGTGCGAAAGGGAGAACATTCCCTGCCTGCAATCACCGCTGACCATCGACGACCTGCTGGATGCCGATGAGGCTTTCCTTTGCAATTGCATCATGGAAATCGTCCCGGTGTGCCGCGTGGAGCGAAGCGCGATCGGCGATGAGAAAGTGGGCCCGATCACGACGAAACTCGCGGAAGCATACCGAAGACTAGTGAAACAAACGGCGAACGCATAGCTCCCCCGCTACAGCAAACCGCGATACCGAAAGAACTCCGGCACGCTCGGCATGAGCTGCGGCAGACCCATGATTTGATCCACGGTCAGCCAACGGTACTCCGCGACCTCTCTCGGATCGGCCTGAACTTCCCCGCCCGAATCGCGGACCGTCCAGCAATGCAGGACCCATTCCTTATATATGGACAAGCACTCCCAGACTTTCTCGCCCGGCGCGACTTGCAGTGCAACTTCCTCGTAGACCTCGCGCACCAGGGCCTGCTCCTGCGACTCGCCGTCTTCGATAGCCCCGCCGACGAAACACCAATACCCGCCCGCTCGAATATCGTCAGGCCGGCGAATCATCAGATAACGGCCCGCGCGCTCGATGATCGCCACAATGCCTTCGCCCGTCGTGTGTTCCGTGTCGTTATCCATCGATGCGCCCGGTGCCGCCGAAATCAGATCCTTCAAATCTGCCAAAATTGGATCGTGGACCTTGCGGCATTTTACCTATAATGTCTGCGAGCCCCAAGCAAGGGGAAACAAGCCCACAAGTGGGCAGGAACGCACACAGCGCAGGGAATACCCGCATGAGATTTCTTTCCATACTCGCTCAAGGCCCGGACACCGAGAGTGTCGCGGCTGAACTCGTGGAACAGGGTGCGCATATGCAGGCCGATCTGGCGGTGCTGTTTGCCACGCACCATTACGGCCCGGAGTTCGGCGCGTTGCTCGGCGCGATCCACAGCGGGCTCGACGTCCGCAATCTCATCGGCTGCACTGCCGAGAGCATCGTCGGGCCGGACTGCGAGATCGAAAGCCAGCCGGCGGCGGTGCTGTTTCTCGCCTCCCTGCCGGACGTGCAGGTCATGCCCTTCCTGCTCGATCAGGAAGATCTGGACAAGTTCGAGAATACCTCCGAGTGCATCGATCATCTGGGCGTCGATCCGGAGAGCGATCCGAGTTTCGTGGTGCTCTCCGATCCGTTCACGTTCGACGTTTTGACCGGGCTGAAGTATCTCGACCAGGCATTTCCGCTGCGGCCGAAGGTCGGCGGCTTGGCCAGCGGCGCGGATAAACCGGGCCAGAACCGCCTCTTTATGAACGAGCAGGAATTGCGGCAGGGCTTGGTCGGCGTGGCCCTCAGCGGCCCGATCCAGATCGACACCGTGGTCTCGCAGGGCTGCCGGCCCATCGGCCAACGGTTCATCGTGACCAAGGCCCGCGACAACATCATTGAGGAGCTCGACGGCCGCTCGCCGTACGACATGCTCAAGCAAGTGTTCATGGATGCGCCGTCCGAGGATCAAGAGTTGATGCAGAGCGGCCTGCACGTCGGCGTGCAGGTCGGGCAGCAGCACAATGGAGACCGGCAGCGCGATTTCCTGATCCACAACTTGATCGGCATTTACGAGGAAACCAACCTCGCCGTCAGCCACCTCGTTCTGGCCGGCCAGACCGTGCAGTTCCACATCCGCGACGCCACGACCGCCGACGCCGACATGCAGACCCTGCTGCTCGAAAAGAGCAACCAGCTCACCACCGCACCGACGGGCGGCCTGCTGTTCACTTGCAACGGCCGCGGGCGGCGCATGTTCGGGCAGCCCAACCACGACATCGCTCTGGTCAACAAGACCTTCCGCTCCTGCCAAGTCGCCGGCTTCTTCGCCCAAGGCGAAATCGGCCCCCTCGGCGAAGAAACCCACGTCCACGGCTTCACCAGCAGCCTGATCCTCTTCCAAAAAGCACCACAGCCGCGCCCGTAACGAAGCAAGAGCGGTCTTACCGCAGAGCACGCAGAGATTGCGGCGAAGTTGTCAGTTATTAGTTGTCATTGCATCGGCGTCGCTGTTATCAATGTCGTTTCGTGCTACTCTGCGATCCCGGCGGTCTCTGCGGTAAATCTTGCCACTGCTTCAGGCCAGTTTGGCGGCCACGTAGGCGTCGGATTGGGCGAGGATTTGGATGGAGACGAATTCGTTGACGGCGTAGTCGCCGACGACGTGGTTCGGGGTCGGGTAGCAGCGGAGGGTATTGGCGATCGAGTCGGATGCAGACGGCGGGGCGCCGGTGTATTCCTGCGGCTGGACGACCAAGTGCGGGCCGTAGGTCGGGTCCGAGCCGACCACCTGCGTGATCTTGCCCAGCACGCTGGTGGGCATGGCCAGGGACGGCTCTTCGCGGTCCTCGTCGGCGGAGCCGCTGAGGCGCACGCGGTACTCCGCGAGAATGCGCTCGGCGTCTTCCTGTCGTTGCTCACGCGATCGAATCGCCATTTTTCTTGCCGTCTATAACAACCAGGGAGCCGCAGGCTTCAGCCTGCGCGAAGTTGCGAACCCGTACTCACATTCCAGTCACACTTCCGGTCCACATTCCGTAAACGCCGTCGGGTGGTTCGGCGGACCTACCGCGTCGCCCACAGCGACAACCGTCGTCGTGTTTGCGTCTTCAATGCCCGCCGCCGAGGCAGCCCGCACCGACCACACGCGCTTCGCGTCATGGGCAAAACCGCCGGACGTGTACTCGTAGTGAAATCGGGCGAACTTGTAGCTCACGGTCGCGACGATCGTACCGTAGTCCACTACGCCGCTGCCGTTATCGTGATACAACCGAAACTCACTCGGCGCGAGGAGCTGACCGCGCTCGCTGTAGGTCCAGCGCAACCGGAAGCGCCCGCCGCTGGCGGGTTCGATCTGCAGGCTGTCGGGCGCGTTGGGCGGGTCGCCGAGCATGTTGCCGCCCGCATCGAACGTCGCCGGCCAGATTCGCTCGGCCGGCGCACTCTCGCAGCCGCCGCCGTTGATCGATTTGAGCGCATAGTAATAAATCGTGCTCGGGCTGTGGTTGCGCCAGGCGAAATTGCGGATTTCGTCGGCGTCGAAACCCGCTGCGCCGACGGGATCGGTGAAATCGATGTCGTTGGCTGACGGCGTGCCACGATAGAGATTGAACCCGCCCCGAATCCGCGGGAACGACCAGCCCACCGTAGTCATGCCGCCGTTGGCGATCCCGCGCGGCGTGAACCCGCGATGGATCGGATCGTAGAAGGCCAGCCATTTTGTGAGCAAATTGTCACAACTCATGAGCGTTCCCGTATCGCGTAAGTCGACGGATTGACAGTCAGTGTCCGCGACGATCGTACGGTTGTGCAAATCTACTGAACAACGCAGCCAGCGTGAGCCGCTCCGCCCGTGGCTTGCCGTTTAGCAGATGCTGCGAAAATCAAAACAGGTTGGAACACAACTCGCCAACCTCCGGCAAACAACCGGACAGCGACGAACCCAACCCACAGGCCAGTACCAGGCCCACAATCTGTTCCAGCGATGAATTCAAAATGTTCACGTTCATACCTCCTTCAGTTTCCTAAAAAGCCAACTCGGCAGTGTCGCCCTGGCAAATACTCTCGCCTGCGGCAAGTTCCACTTTCATACACACGGGCAAGTCCCGGCGCGCCGGGATGCCCATGCCACCCAAACTCGCAACACCCAACTTCTGAACTCCTAAACTCCCAACTCTTTAACTCCTCAACTCCCCACGTCCCGAGCTTAACTCGGCGTTACCGTAATCACGCCGGCCGTCTCCGACGGAGTCAGTGTGCGCAGCGTGGTCGAGCCGTCGTTGTCCTTGATGACATCCACTCCGGTGGCGATGGTGTGTTGTCGTTTGTTGACCAGCGCCGCCTTGGCCAAGTGCAGTTCGCTGCCGGTCGTGTCCGCCGCGGCATGGTCCGCCACGGCTTCATCCCAGACGTTCAGAACGGTCGAGATCCGACCTTTGAAATAGGTCAGCCATCCGCCCTCAGTGAACTTCACGCTCCAGTCGTAGTGATCCTCGCCGTCGGCGGCGGGGATCGCGAAGTTGTATTCGTACACGCCTTCAT